>NZ_CAMZMX010000029.1:0-64093 GCF_947311875.1 Pseudomonas sp. PARCl1 | reverse complement strand
ACTGGCCCGAAACAAACGTAGGAGCGAGCGCAGCTCGCGATGCGCCGCGCGGGCGGCGCTCGATCTCACAGGCGCTGAAAGAATCGAGGCGAGCCAACGGTTGACCACCCGCCAACCACTGCGTAGCCTTGCCACTTCGAGGTTCTTCGGCCAGGCCGAAGCTAAGACGGGAACGCGGTACAAGCCGCGGCTGCCCCCGCAACTGTAAGCGCCGACAACGGATCGACACAGCCACTGCGCCAACGCGCGGGAAGGCGTCATCCCGCCAGACTGCTGCCGTGGCAGGCAACTGGAACGGTGCAAGCCAGGAGACCTGCCTCGTCACGTTTTCGACTTTCAACCGGGCGGGGTGATCCGGTGGCGAACAAGCCCGGCCTGCCTGGCCGGTGGCTGTCGTCCTGCATGCCCGCGCCATACTGCCAAGGGCACTGCGACATGAAAACACTGGCCAAGCTCCCCGTTACCATCGTTACCGGCTTTCTCGGCTCGGGCAAGACCACGTTGCTGCGCCACATGCTCGACAACGCCCAGGGCCGCCGCATCGCGGTCATCGTCAACGAGTTCGGCGAACTGGGCATCGATGGCGAAATCCTCAAGCAATGCAGCATCGGTTGCACTGAAGAAGAGGCCACCGGCCGCGTTTACGAGCTGGCCAACGGCTGCTTGTGCTGCACCGTGCAGGAAGAATTCTTCCCGGTGATGCGCGAGCTGGTGGCACGCCGTGGCGACCTGGACCACATCCTGATCGAGACTAGCGGCCTGGCCCTGCCCAAACCGCTGGTGCAGGCCTTCCAGTGGCCGGAAATCCGCAACGCTTGCACCGTCGACGCCGTGATCACCGTGGTCGACAGCCCGGCGGTGGCTGCCGGCACCTTTGCCGCCTACCCGGACCAGGTCGATGCGCAGCGCAAGCTTGACCCCAACCTGGACCACGAGTCGCCCCTGCACGAGCTGTTCGCCGACCAGCTCGCCAGCGCTGACCTGGTGGTATTGAACAAGGCTGACTTGATCGACGCCGAAGGCCTGGCCAAGGTGCGTGCCGAAGTCGCCGAAGAACTGCCGCCGGCGGTGAAAGTGGTCGAAGCCAGCAGCGGCAAGCTGCCACTGGAAGTGCTGCTGGGCGTGGGCGCCGAGTCCGAGGCGCACATCGATGGCCGCCGTACCCACCACGACTCGCACCACGACGGCGACGACCATGACGATCATGACCACGACGCCTTCGACTCCATCTCCATCGACCTGCCGGAAGCCGACGAAAGCCTGCTGCTCGACGCCCTGACCCAGCTGGTGGTGGAGTTCGGCATCCTGCGTGCCAAAGGCTTCGCTGCCATCCCGGGCAAGCCGATGCGCCTGCTGGTGCAAGGCGTGGGTACCCGTTTCGACAAGCACTTCGATCGTGCCTGGCGTGCCGACGAGCCGCGCATCACCCGCCTGGTGCTGATCGGCCAGGACCTTGATGCGGCCCAGCTGGAAGCGCGCCTGCGCCAGGCCTTGGGCGCCTGACCCATGCACCTGCTGCGGACCCAGCCCGGCGGCTTTGTGCCGGATGACAGCATCGCCGACCTTGGCCAGACACCCGCCGAACTGGTGATACTCTGCAGCGGCGATTCTCACCTGGCGTTGCTGGCCGACACGGCCGAGCAATTGCCCGCAGGCTTCCCCAGCCTGCGCCTGGCCAACCCGATGCAGGTGCAGAACCACGCCTCGGTCGACCTGTACGTTGACCAGGTGCTGCGCCATGCCAAGGTCATTCTGGTGTCGCTGCACGGTGGCGTCGGTTATTGGCGCTATGGCGTAGAACAACTGGTCGAACTGGCGGCCCGTGGCGTGCAGCTGATCCTGGTGCCGGGCGACGACCGCCCGGATCCGGAACTGACCAGCCTGGGCAACGTCACCGGCGCGCAGGCCGAACGCCTGTGGCACTACCTGCGCCAAGGCGGCAAGGCCAACGCCATCAACCTGTTCAACTGCCTGGCCAGCCAGTGGCTGGGCCGCGACTATGCCTGGGACGAGCCGCAGCCGTTGCCGCGCACGGCGGTGTACCACCCACAAAAGGGCAGCGCGGCGCTGGAAGACTGGTACCCGCAGTGGCACCCCGAACACCCGGTAGCGCCGCTGCTGTTCTACCGCTCGCACCTGCAAGCCGCCAACACCGCGTTCATCGACGTGTTCTGCCAGCGCCTGCAGGCGGCCGGTCTGAATCCATTGCCGATCGCCGTGGCCAGCCTGAAGGAAAGCGCCTGCCTGGAGCAGGTCGAAGCCTGGCTGGACGAGGTCGGCGCCGAGGTGCTGGTCAACACCACCGGTTTTGCCCTGTCCAGCCCCGAACGCCCCAACCTGCGCCCGTTCCGCCGTGATATCCCGGTGTTGCAGGGCATTTGCGCGCAGGACAACCAGCCCGGCTGGGAAGCCAGCGAACAAGGCCTGGGTGCGCGCGACCTGGCCATGCACATTGCCTTGCCCGAACTGGACGGGCGCATCATCACCCGGCCGGTCAGTTTCAAGGACATGGCCTGGCGCAGCGAGCGCAGCCAGTCGGACGTGGTGTGCTACCGCGCCCACCCCGAACGCATGGACTTCGTCGCCGAGCTGGCACGCCGTTGGGTCGAGCTGGCGCGCCTGCCCAATGGGCAGAAGCGCGTGGCCCTGGTGCTGGCCAACTACCCGACCCGGGATGGCCGTATCGGCAACGGCGTTGGCCTGGATACGCCCGCTGCGGCCCTGAACATACTCACGGCATTGCAGGCCGAAGGCTACCCGGTGGCCGACCTGCCGGGCAGTGGCACGCAGCTGATCCAGCAGTTGCTCGGTGGCGTGACCAACGACCTTGACCACCTCGACCAGCGCCCTTGCGCCCAGAGCTTGAGCCTGGCCGACTACCAGGCTGCGTTCGCGCGCCTGCCCGAAGCCAACCGCCAGGCGGTGCTGGAACGGTGGGGGCCACCCCAGCAGGACCCGATGTTCCGCAGTGGCCGGCTGATGGTCGCCGGCCTGCGGTTTGGCCTGACCTTTGTCGGCATCCAGCCGGCACGTGGCTACCAGGTGGACCCCAGCGCGGTCTACCACGACCCCGACCTGGTGCCGCCACATGGTTACCTGGCGTTTCACTTCTGGCTGCGCCATGCCTTCGCTGCCGACGCGGTGATACACGTTGGCAAGCACGGCAACCTCGAATGGCTACCAGGCAAGGGCGTAGGGCTGTCGGCGCAGTGCTGGCCGGACGCCTTGCTCGGCCCGCTGCCGAACATCTACCCGTTCATCGTCAACGACCCCGGTGAGGGCGCCCAGGCCAAGCGCCGTACCCAGGCGGTGATCATCGACCACCTCATGCCACCGCTGACCCGTGCCGAGACTTACGGGCCGTTGCGCCACCTGGAGCAACTGGCCGACGAGTTCTATGAAGCGCAACTGCTCGACCCTCGGCGGGCGCGCGAGTTGCAGCGCGACATCCTCGAACTGGTCAAGGCCAACCATATCGACCGCGAGCTGCAGCTGGAGGGGCAGTTGGACGATGCTGCCGTATGGCTGCCGCGCCTGGACACTTACCTGTGCGACCTCAAGGAGTCGCAGATCCGCGACGGCCTGCATGTGTTTGGCCAATCGCCTGCCGGGCGCCTGCGGCTGGATACGCTGCTGGCGTTGCTCAGGGTCGAGCGCGGCGACGGCCGAGGCGGCAATGCCAGCCTGCTACGCACCTTGGCCAAGGCGCTGGTACCCGGCTTCGACCCGCTGGATTGCGAACTCGGCCAGCCGTGGCAGGGCGACCGCCCCGAGCCGTTGCAAGCGGTAAGCAGCGAGGCATGGCGCACCTGTGGCGATACACGGGAGCGCCTGGAGCTATTGGCGCTGCACCTGATCGAGCAGGCGCTGGCCGGCACTGCACAGCTACCTGACAGCCCCGCATGGCACCCCGTGCATGCGGTGCTGCAAGCCCTGTGCATGGAGGTGGCGCCGGGCCTGGATGCCTGCGGCAGCGCAGAAATGCAGGGCTTGCTGGCGGCGCTGGCCGGGCGCTTCGTGCCGGCGGGGCCCAGTGGCGCGCCCAGCCGTGGCCGCCTCGATGTGCTGCCCACCGGTCGTAACTTCTATACCGTGGACGTGCGCAACCTGCCTACCACCACGGCCTGGCGCCTGGGCTTCGCCTCGGCCAACCTGATTCTTGAACGCCACCTGCAGGACCATGGCGACCACCTGCGCCAGTTGGGCCTTTCAGTGTGGGGTACCGCTACCATGCGTACCGGCGGCGACGACATCGCCCAGGCCATGGCGCTGATGGGCGTGCGGCCGGTGTGGGCCAGCGGTAGCCAACGGGTCGATGACTTCGAGATCTTGCCGCTGAGTTTGCTCGACCGCCCACGGGTGGACGTGACCTTGCGCGTTTCCGGGTTCTTCCGCGATGCCTTCGGCAACCTGATCCGCCTGTTCGATGCCGCGGTGCAAGCGGTGGCGGCGCTGGACGAGCCCGACGACCTCAACCCCTTGGCTGCCCGTGTACGCACCGAGCGCGCTGCGCTGCAGGCTCAGGGTGCAAGCGCCGAACAGGCCGCTCGGCAGGCTGGCTGGCGGGTGTTCGGGGCCAAACCCGGCGCCTACGGTGCCGGGGTGCAGAATGCCATCGACGGCCGCTTGTGGCACAGCCGCGAAGACCTGGCCGAGGTCTACCTCAACCATGGCGGCTATGCCTACGGCGGCAGCGATGACGGCACCCCGGCCCGCGCCCAGTTCGCCCAGCGCCTGGCCAAGGTCCAGGCGGTGTTGCAAAACCAGGACAACCACGAGCACGACCTGCTCGATTCCAACGACTACTACCAGTTCCAGGGTGGCATGCTGGCGGCTTCGGAAACCCTGGGCGGGGCCGGCGTGGCCAGTTACCACGGTGACCACAGCCAGGTGGACCGGCCGCGCATCCGCACCTTGAAAGAAGAGCTGAACCGGGTGATCCGCGCCCGTGCGCTGAACCCCAAGTGGATCGATGGGGTCAAGCGACATGGCTACAAAGGCGCCTTCGAGATGGCGGCGACGGTGGACAACCTGTTCGCCTTCGACGCCACCACGCACCTGATCGACGACCATCATTACCAGGGGCTGGCCGACGCCTATGTGCTCGACCCGGCCACCCGCGACTTCATGCGCGAGCACAACCCCGAGGCCTTGCGTGACCTTACCGAGCGCCTGCTTGAGGCCCAGCAACGTGGCCTGTGGCAAGCGCCTGGTGACTACCGCGAAGCGCTTGAGGAGCAACTGCTCGACGGCGAGGAACAGGCTTGACATGAGTGAACCCGTACAATTTCCGCTGGCGGCCGTGGTGGGTGCCGAGGACCTGAAGCTGGCCCTGTGCCTGACGGCCATCGACCCGAAAATCGGCGGCGTGCTGATCGAAGGCCCGCGCGGCATGGCCAAGAGCACCTTGGCCCGTGGCCTGGCCGACCTGCTGGGTGAGGGCCCGTTCGTGACCCTGCCGCTGGGTGCCAGTGAGGAACGGTTGGTCGGTACCCTGGACCTCGACGCCGCGCTTGGCCAGGGCAAGGCTCAGTTCTCCCCAGGGGTGCTGGCCCAGGCCGATGGCGGCGTGCTGTATGTGGATGAAGTCAACCTGCTGCCAGATACCTTGGTCGACCTGTTGCTTGACGTGGCCGCCAGCGGTACCAACCGCGTCGAGCGCGACGGCATCTCGCACCGCCACAGCGCCCGCTTCGTGCTGATCGGCACCATGAACCCGGAAGAAGGCGAACTGCGCCCGCAGTTGCTCGACCGGTTCGGCCTTAATGTGGCCCTGGATGGTTTGCCCGAACCTGCGGCCCGGCAGCAGATCATCCGTCGGCGCCTGGCCTTCGACCATGACCCGCAGGCTTTCTGCGCGCAATGGGCGCAGGCACAGGCGCAGTTGCGCGAGCGCTGCCAGGCGGCGCGCCAAGTGCTGGCGGGCATTGCCCTGGACGACCAGGCACTGGCCTGGATCACCGAGCGCTGTTTTGCTGCTGGCGTGGATGGCTTGCGCGCCGACCTGGTCTGGCTGCGCGCGGCGCGCGCCCACTGTGCCTGGCGCGGTGGTGCAGCCATTGAAGAAACCGACGTGGAGGCCGTAGCCGAATTTGCCTTGCGCCATCGCCGCCGGGTGGCGCCACAGGCCAATCCGCCAGCCCCCCCGCAACAGGCCGAACAGCCGGCCGGCAGCAACCCTGGTGAACAAGGCGGGCAGGGCGATTGGGGTGCATTGCCCGCGCAGCCGGTGGCCAGTGGCGCCCGTCGCGAGGTGCCAAACTGGGCAAAAAAGCCCTGAGCCCCCCCCAGCCACACGCCATAGGGGGGGATGCCAAGGCGGGTGCAGGCAAGCAGCACGGTGCCAGCCGGGGGCGCGCACGCGACGCGGTGACAGGTAGGGTCGCCTGGCTGCCGACCTTGCTCAAGGGGCGCCCACGCCAGCGCCAGGACCTGTGCTGGCAGCAACGCCGGGCCAGGCCTGCCGAACTGTGGTTGGTGATCGTCGATGCTTCGGCTTCAACCCGCCGCCACCAGGCCCTGGCGCAAACCAAGGGGGTGTTGGCAGCACTGTTCGATCAGGCTTATCGCCAGCGTGCTCGCCTGGCGCTGCTCACGGCCAGCGGGCGCACGCCGCAGTGGCAGCGCCATGGCCTCAAGGCGTCGGCGGCCTTGCAGCCATGGCTACAGGCATTGGGGGCTGGCGGGGGCACGCCACTGTTCGCAGCCCTGGAGCAGGCCCGGCATTGGCTGCAGGCACGCCAGCGTGCACACCCGCAAGAAGTGCTGCGCTGCCTGGTGTTTACCGATGGGCGCGTGCAGCACAGCAACACGGTCCAACCCATGCCTTGTGCCACGCTGTTGGTGGACATGGAACTGGCACCGGTACGGCTAGGGCGTGCCCAGCGCCTGGCCGAGCAATTGCAGGCGGATTATCAGCACTTGCACCACTTCAAGCTGGCGTATTGAAGAGGGGCACTGCGGCACAATGTCGCAAGTGACAAAGTTGTCAGGCCTGCACGATGAAAGTTGCACAAGTGCGTGGCGCTGCACGCACTTGTTATAAACGCCGGTATTATTTCGGCATCGACCAAGGTTGCAGGTCGTAACCTTTTTCGCACAATTCGGCGCGCACTTCCTCGATCAGGCTGGCCCACTGCGCGGGGTCGGAGTAGATGCGCGAAGACACCTGCTTGGCGCCAATGCGGGTGTTGGTCCGGTCGATCACTGCCAGGCTGAGTTCACCAGTGCCATTGGGGGCATCCCAGGCTACGCACTGGAAGGGTTCGAAGGCGTGGTCGGCAATCAGCAGTGCTTCGTTGACACGGAGCGGGGCATTCATGGTTCGGTCTCTCTATGGTCCCAAACAGCGAAGTAAGTCCGCGTTGCTTCAAAGTCGCCTCAGGTGCGCGAAGTGCAGCGCGGGGTTATGTGTACTGATGCTCGCTGTGCGGTAGCAAGTCACACATTGCGAATAAATTTTTTGCCAGGGCTATCTCCGTTAGTCCCTGCGCCGCCATGTGATGTCGTTAAAGTGCGAAAATTCCCGTGGGCGTTTGTAAAAAAATGCGTCGGCAGACGGACGGTACTGGGCAGTGTCAACTTCGTTGCTACTGTTAAACGGGCGCCACAACTTGCTGTTTTACTTTAAAAAAAATCAAACAATGGCGCCAAGGATCGGTCATGCAACAGCCTGCCGCGCAACGCCGTTTGCTGATCGTCGACCCCTGCGACGATTGCCACCGCCTATTGCCGGGCCTGCGCAACGCCGGCTGGGATGTCGACAGCTGCATGCTCGCCGCCGCACTGGACCACCCCTGCGATGTGGGCCTGCTGCGCTTGCAGGCCGCGCACCTGCGGCACCCGGACGCGGTCAAGGACATGATCAAGCGCAGCAACACCGAGTGGATCGCCGTGCTGAGCGCCGACCAACTGCGCATGCCAGCCTTCGGTGACTTTGTCTGTGAGTGGTTTTTCGACTTCCACACCTTGCCGTTCGACGTCTCGCGCGTGCAGGTCACCCTGGGCCGGGCGTTCGGCATGGCGCGCCTGCGCGGCAAGGGTGCGGTCAAGGTCGATGAAGCGAACGACGAGTTGCTCGGTGACAGCCGGCCGATTCGCGAACTGCGCAAGCTGCTGGGCAAACTGGCGCCTACCGAATCACCTGTGCTCATCCGCGGTGAAAGCGGCACTGGCAAGGAGCTGGTGGCGCGCACGCTGCACCGCCAGTCGCAGCGCAGTGATCAGCCGTTCATCGCCATCAACTGTGGCGCCATCCCTGAGCATTTGATCCAGTCCGAATTGTTCGGCCACGAGAAAGGCGCTTTTACCGGGGCGCACCAGCGCAAGGTCGGGCGTATCGAAGCGGCCCACGGCGGCACCTTGTTCCTGGACGAAATTGGCGACTTGCCGCTGGAACTGCAGGCCAACCTGCTGCGCTTTCTGCAGGAGAAGCACATCGAGCGGGTAGGCGGCAGCCAGCCAATACCGGTGGATGTGCGGGTGTTGGCGGCGACCCACGTGGACCTGGAACGGGCCATTGAGCAGGGGCGTTTTCGCGAAGACCTGTATTACCGCCTGAACGTATTGCAGGTGGTGACAGCACCGCTGCGCGACCGGCACGGCGACTTGTCCATGCTGGCCAACCATTTTGCCCATTTCTACAGCCTGGAAACCGGGCGCCGGCCGCGCTCCTTCAGTGAACACGCCTTGGCAGCCATGGGCCACCATGACTGGCCGGGGAACGTTCGCGAGCTGGCCAACCGCGTACGCCGCGGGCTGGTGCTGGCCGAAGGGCGGCAGATCGAGGCGCAGGACCTGGGCTTGCAGTTGCACGACCAGGAACAGCAGCCGTTAGGCACCCTGGAAGAATACAAGCACCGCGCCGAGCGCCAGGCCTTGTGCGATGTGCTCAACCGGCACAGTGACAACCTGAGCATGGCTGCCAAGGTGCTGGGGGTTTCGCGGCCGACGTTCTACCGCTTGTTGCACAAGCACCAGATACGCTGAGCGTTACACCACGGCACCTGGGCGAACATCACCCAGGGCCGAACCCCTCAATGCGGCCCGCGCGGGATGGTCTTGAGCAGGTCTTCGGGGCTGATGTGCCCAACCACTTGTGCAACCGCGCTGCCCGGTGTCGGCAGGTCGATGATATGGCTCTTCATCTTGCCGATCACATGCATCTCGCACGGCTTGCAGTCGAATTTCAGCGTCAGTACCTCGTCGCCCTGAATCAGCTGCATGGGCGCGACCTTGGTGCGTACGCCGGTGACACCCTTGGCCTGCTTGGGGCACAGGTTGAAGCTGAAACGCAGGCAGTGCTTGGTGATCATCACCGGCACCTCGCCGTGCTCTTCATGGGCCTCGTAGGCGGCGTCGATCAGTTGCACGCCATGGCGGTGGTAGAAGTCGCGAGCCTTCTGGTTGTACACGTTGGCCAGGAACGACAGGTGCGACTCGGGGTACACCGGCGGCGGCGTGGTCTCGGCCTTGCGCGCGCCGCGTGGGTGGGCCTGTACCCGCGCGGCGGTCAGTGCCTCGATGGCCTCGCGGCGCAGGGCCTTGAGCTGCGAGTTGGGGATGAAGTACGCCTGCGGGGCGTCCAGCTCGATACGGTCGGCGTGGTACATAGTGGTACCCAGCTGGCCGAGCAGGTCGTGCAGTTGCTCCAGTGCCTGCTGGGGCTTGTTGGCGACGCCGAACGGGCCCTCCAGGGCTACCTGCACACTGACCCCTTCCTCGCTGCTCAGGGTCAGCAGCAGGCGTTGCTCGCGCAGCACCGCGTGCCACTCCACGCCCACCCGGCGTTCGGAGGACGTGCGCTGCAGGGCCTGTTGCCAGTTGTGGTCCAGGTTGCGCGACAACGGGTGGTTGGGGCGCAGCTTGTGCAACCCTTCGGGCATTTCATTGGGCTCGACGCGGTAGCGGTAGCGTGCTTGGCCGTCTTCTTCAAACTCGCCACGGGGCTCGGCGATGTTGGCGCGAAAACCCAGCACTTCGCGTTTGACCAGCACATTCAGGCCGTCGCCGTTGGTCAACGGCACGTCGGTCACCACGTGCAGGTCGCGCTTGCCGACCTTTTCCACAACGCCCACCGGCAGGCCGGTGAAGGTTGGCGAGTCGAATGCGCCGATATCGACCTTGCGGTCGGTGACGAAGTAGTCGGTGCTGCCGCGGTGGAAGGTCTTGTCCGGGTCGGGCAGGAAGAAGTGCTCGGTGCGCCCGCTGGAAGCGCGGGCATAGTGCGGGCGGCCTTCCAGGATGGCGTCCAGTTCCTTGCGGTAGTGGGCCGTGATGTTCTTCACATAGCCCATGTCCTTGTAACGCCCTTCGATCTTGAACGAGCGCACGCCGGCATCGACCAGGTCGGCCAGGTTGGCGGTCTGGTTGTTGTCTTTCATCGACAGCAGGTGTTTCTCGAACGCGACCACGCGGCCCTGGTCATCCTTCAGGGTGTAGGGTAGGCGGCAGGCCTGCGAGCAGTCGCCACGGTTGGCGCTGCGCCCGGTTTGCGCGTGGGAGATGTTGCACTGGCCGGAAAATGCCACGCACAGTGCACCATGGATGAAGAACTCGATGGCCGCGTCGGTTTCGGCGGCGATGCTGCGGATTTGCTGCAAATTCAGCTCGCGGGCCAGCACCAGTTGCGAGAAACCGGCCTGGTCGAGGAATTTCGCCCGCTCCAGGGTACGAATGTCGGTCTGGGTGCTGGCGTGCAGCTCGATCGGCGGGATGTCCAGCTCCATCACCCCCAGGTCCTGCACGATCAGTGCATCGACACCGGCGTCATGCAACTGGTGGATCAGCTTGCGCGCCGGCTCCAGCTCGTTGTCGTGGAGGATGGTGTTGATGGTGGTGAACACGCGCGCATGGTACCGATGGGCGAACTCGACCAGTTCGGCAATGTCGCTGACTTCGTTGCAGGCATTGTGGCGCGCGCCGAAGCTTGGGCCGCCGATGTAGATGGCATCAGCGCCGTGCAGGATCGCCTCACGGGCGATGGCCACGTCACGCGCAGGGCTGAGCAGTTCCAGCTGGTTCTTTGGAAGGGACATGTCGTTGTATTTTCGGGCTGTCACGGGTTAGGCGCGCATTGTAGCGGCGAAACGGGCTGGCGGCACCCTTGGGCTGCCCGAAGGTGTGCAGCCAGGGTGCGAGGGGGCGGCAACGACGGCCGGTCAGCGCTTGGCGGCCATCGCCGTCACTTCGACGCGCATGCCGTCGAACGCCAGGGCGGCCACGCCAACGGCGGCACGTACCGGCCAGGGTTTGCTGAAGAAGCGCTGGTACACTTCGTTGAATGCCGCGCGGTCGGCCATGTCGGTCAGGTAGATGGTCAGGTGCAGCACGCGGTCCATACCGCTGCCGGCTTTTTCCAGCGCCACTTTCAAGGCCTGCAGGGTGCACTCGCTTTGCGCGACGATGCCACCCAGCTCCAGGCTGCCGTCGGCACGGGTCGGGATCTGGGTGGTGACCAGCACGCCGTTGTACTCGGCGACGTCGGAAGAAATCGAGTCGGCGTCCGGGTCGGGGGTATAGATGATGTCTGCTTGAGCCATGGTGTGGTTTGCCTTGCAACGGAAGGAAACGGCAAGCCTACGCGAGCGCAACGCACCGGTCGAGCGCACCCCGGCGTTTGTAAAGCGCGGCGTTCACCGGCAGAATCGCGGCCGATTGCCAGACCAGAGGTTTACGTTGAACGAACAGACTTTGTCCCGGCGCCTGGAGCGCGTGGCTGCCTATGTGCCGCAGGGCGCGCGCCTGGCCGACATTGGCTCGGACCACGGCTTCCTGCCGGTGGCGTTGATGCTGCGCGGGGTGATCGAGGCCGGGGTGGCCGGTGAGGTGGCGCAGGTGCCGTTCGCCTCGGCCCAACGCACGGTGAGCCGCAACGGCCTGGAGGCCTCTGTGGCCGTGCGCCTGGCCGATGGCCTGGCAGCCATCGAGCCACAGGACCGTATCACGGTGGTCAGCCTGTGCGGCATGGGCGGCGACACCATGTGCGCCATCCTGCAGGCAGGCCCGCAGCGCCTGGCCGGCGTCACCCGCCTGGTACTGCAGCCCAACGGCGGTGAGCGCGAACTACGCCAGTGGCTGGCCGGCAATGGCTACCGGATCGTCCACGAGGAACTGCTGCGGGAAAACCGCTTCGACTACGAGATCATCGTTGCCGAGCCGGGCAGGGCGGTGTACACCGCTCAACAGCTGTACTTCGGGCCGTTGCTGATGCAGGAAAAAAGCGCGGCGTTCCTGGGTAAATGGCAGCGCATGCTGCGCCAGAAGCAGCACACCCTGGCCAATTTCCAGCGGGCCCGGGGCGCAGTGCCGCAAGCGAAGATAGACGACTTCAACCAGCAGGTAGGCTGGATAACGCAGCTGCTGGCCTGAGTCACTGTTGCGGGCAGTTGCTCATCTCGCGGTAACTGATTTCGTGCTTCTGGTCATGGTGGTCGAGGTACACCATGTGAGCGGTGCCGATCTGGCAGTCGCCGACGTTGCTGGGCGGGGTGATGGAAATCACTTTGGCCACATCCAGGTGCATGCCGTATGCATAGTTGCTACTGGCTGGCTGATCGTTGCCCGTGGCGGCGAGGGATGCGCACGAAGCCATGGCAGCGAAAATGGCGATTATAGCGAGGGAGGGTTTCATGGCTGGCTCCTTTTACAATGTATAACTAATGATGTATTCAAAGGCCTTACACAATAAATGGGCTAAGTTGTGATAGATTCCTGCCTTTAACGTAACAATAACACCCAGTAAGGAGCTCACTTTCATGGACATGCTGCATGCCATGCGTACCTTCGCCCGTGTGGTGGAATGCGGCAGCTTCGCGGCGGCCGCCAACGCCTTGGACATCTCTGCGGCACAGGTTTCGCGCATCGTGGCGGAGCTGGAAAACCAGTTGCAGACCCGCCTGTTGCACCGCACCACCCGGCGCTTGCGCATGAGCGAGGCCGGCGAGCGGTTTCTCGAGCGGGCGCGGCAGATCATGCTGCTGACCGAAGAAGCGGTGGGCGAGGCCCGTGGTGCGCACCTGACGCCGCGTGGGCGGTTACGTCTACACTGTCCCCATGGCCTGGGGCTGTTGCTGATGCCGCTGGTGGCCGGCTACAACGCGTTGTGCCCGGAGGTGGTGATCGAGCTGACCCTCTCACAGCGCAACCCCGACCCGCTGGCCGAAGGGCATGATGTGGTGATTACCGTTGACGGCGCGTTGCCCGATTCGCAGCTGATCGCCGTGCCGCTGGGCAATATCTTCAGTATCCCCTGCGCGGCTCCGGCCTACCTGGAAGCCAATGGCGTACCGGAAAGCCCCGAAGACTTGCACGGCCATCGTTGCCTGCGCATGTCGTACCCCCTGTACGAAGGTGACTGGGTGTTCCCGCAAGGGGTCGACCAGTGTGTGATCGTACCGAAGGACGGTTTCTCCACCAATGTTGCCGATGCCATGCTGGTGGCCAGCGAGTTGGGCATGGGCATAGGCCTGTTGCCGTTCTACACCGCCAGCCAGGCGATCGGGCAGGGGCGGCTGTGCCGCCTGTTGGCGCCGTATCGGCTGCGCGAGAGTGCGCTGTATGCAATTTACCCGTCACGGCACTACCTGGATGCCAAGGTGCGTACCTGGATCGACTACCTCAAGGAGCAGTTGCCAGCGCTGTTCGAAAGGCACGCCGAGCTGGTGGACGACGCCCGCTACTGGCGCTAGGTGGGCAGAGCCTGGCGCCAGGGCTCGGTCGTCGACCTACTAAAGCGTGTAGTGCTTCAGCTCCCGCGCAATCAGCATGCGCTGGATTTCGCTCGAGCCTTCGTAGATCTGGGTGATCCGGGCATCGCGGTAGTAACGCTCTACCGGGTAGTCTTCCAGGTAGCCGTAGCCGCCATGTACCTGGATCGCCATCGAGCACACCCGTTCGGCCATTTCCGAGGCGAACAGCTTGGCCTGGGATGCCTCTGACAGGCACGGCCTGCCGGCGCTGCGCAGGCGCGCAGCATGCAAAATCAGCAGCCGCGCGGCGTTGACCTGCACCTGCATGTCGGCCAACAGGTTGGCGATGCTCTGGTGCTCGTTGATCGGCTTGCCGAATTGCACACGGTCCCGTGAATAACCCAGCGCTGCTTCGAACGCCGCACGGGCGATGCCCAGCGCTTGCGCGGCGATACCGATCCGGCCCCCTTCAAGGTTGGACAAGGCGATGGCCAGGCCCTTGCCGCGCTCGCCCAGCAGGTTGGCGGCCGGTACACGGCAGTTGTCGAACGTGACCGCGCAGGTATCAGAGGCGCGGATGCCCATCTTGTGTTCGCTGCGGTCGACTTTGAAGCCCGGGTTGTCGGTAGGCACCAGAAAGGCCGACAGGCCCTTCTTGCCCAGGTCCGGGTCGGTTACCGCAAACACGATCGCCAGGCCGGCACGCCGGGCATTGCTGACGAACTGCTTGGCGCCATTGATTACCCATTGGCCGTCTACCAACTCTGCGCGGGTCCGCAGGTTATGCGCCTCGGAGCCGGCTTGCGGCTCGGTCAGGCAGAAGCAGCCGATCACTTCACCCGTGGCCAGGCGCGGCAGCCATTGCTGCTGTTGGTCGGCCGTGCCATATGCCAGCAGCGGGCCGCAACCCACGGAGTTGTGAATGCTCATCATCGCCCCGGTGGCGCCACAACCGGCGGAAATTTCCTCTACCGCCAGGGCATAGGCGACGTAGTCGGTGTAGCTGCCGCCAAAATCTTCGGGCACGACCATGCCCAGCAGGCCCAGTTCGCCCATCTTGCGTACCACGTCGTCATCGATCCAGCCGGCCTTTTCCCAGGCCTGGGCGTACGGGGCGATTTCGCCACGGGCAAAATCGCGCGCCATGTCGCGGATCATGATCTGTTCTTCGCTCAGTTCCAGGTCTTGCATCGGTGTACTCCCGGGCTCACAGGCCTTCGAAGAATTGGTCGACCCGCTGGCGTTGCAGTGCAGCCAGGGTGGGTGGGTTCCAGCACGGTTGCTTGTCCTTGTCGATGATCAGGGCGCGTACGCCTTCGATGATATCGCCATGCTGGAACCACTGGCGGTCCAGGTGCAGCTCCATGGCAAAGCACGCCTCCAGGTCCCGTTGGCGGCCCCGGCGCAGCATCTCCAGCGTAACCGCCATGGCCAGCGGTGAGCGGCTTTCCAGCTGATCGGCAGTGGCCATGGCCCAGGCGTGGCTGTCGCCAATGCTGACTGTGCGCAATTGCTCGACGATGGCCGGCAGGTCGGGCAGGGCGAAGAAGTGGTCGATGACCGGGCGCAGCTTTTCCAGCGGGGCATCCTCCAGCACCTGGCTACCTAGCCTGGCCAGCAGGCCCTGCAGGTCCTTGAGCGGGTGGTCGCCGAAACTCAGCTGGTCCAGGCCTTGATCCAGGGCGGCGAGCTGGTCGCTGGCCAGGTACCAGTCGGCCAGGCCGCAGTACAGCGCATCGGCGGCCTGCACCTGTGCGCCGCTCACCCCCAGGTAGATGCCCAGCTCGCCAGGGAGGCGCGACAGAAAATAACTGCCGCCCACGTCGGGGAAATAGCCAATGCCGACTTCGGGCATACCCAGGCGGCTGCGCTCGGTCACCACACGCAGGTCACAGCCCTGAGCCAGGCCCATGCCACCGCCGAGGGTGAAGCCGTCCATCAGCACCAGCACCGGTTTGCGGTAACGGTGGATGGCCAGGTCGAGGGCATACTCCTCGACGAAAAAGGTCTCATGCAGCGTATCGCCGGCCTTGAAGCTGTCGTGCAGCGAGCGGATATCGCCACCGGCGCAAAAACCCTTGGGGCCTGCACCGCGCAGCACCACCGCCCGTACGTGCGGGTCCCGGGCCCACTGTTCCAGGTGGTGGCGCAGGCTACGGACCATGTCCAGGGTAAGGGCATTGAGGCCGGCGGGGCGGTTCAGTGTCAGGTGGCCGACCTGGTTGCGGACCTCGGCCAATACATGGTCGGTGGCCGAGGTGTAAGCGTGCGCAGTCATTGCCTTCTCCCTGCTTTGTTATTGATTTTCCAAGTGAAGTCTGGATTTCGCTGGAGGATCTGGCGATCCTTGCATGCGAATTTGCCTTGTACAATCGACAAATCTGCAGGGGGAATCTGCATTTTTGCGTGCCTGGCAGTGTTGCCACTCTAGCAAGGTTTGAGGTTTACCGGATTGGCTTGGTGGATGGGCGCCGATGTTCTTGGTGTTTTGGTCCACCAGATTCACGATCATTAACCTTAGCGTAACGATCCACCGCCGAGCTTGATTGATGCCCGGCTGGCCCCCGCCCTAAGGTGGCCCCACGACAGCGAACCCGTGGAGTCACCATGACAACAACACAGAATCCACCGCCGCAATGGTCGCGACGGCGTGCCGAAAAGCAACGCCGCCTCGATCAGGTCCGCCACCTTGCCGACGGTGCGGTGCTGCCCAGCGAGCGTATCGTCGAAGCACTGGAGCTGTTGCTGGCCCCCGGCGACCGGGTGGTGCTGGAAGGCAACAACCAGAAGCAGGCCGACTTCCTCTCGCGTTCGCTGGCCAAGGTCGACCCTGGGCGCCTGCACGACCTGCACATGATCATGCCCAGCGTCAGCCGTGCAGAGCACCTGGACTTGTTCGAGCGCGGCATCGCCCGCAAGCTGGATTTTTCCTTCGCGGGGCCACAAAGCCTGCGCATTGGCCAGTTGCTTGAAGACGGCTTGCTCGAAGTCGGCGCGATCCACACTTATATCGAGCTGTACTCGCGGCTGCTGGTCGACCTGATCCCCAACGTGACCTTGGTGGCAGGCTTCATGGCCGACCGTGAGGGCAACCTGTACACCGGGCCCAGCACCGAAGACACCCCAGCGCTGGTGGAGCCGGTCGCGTTCAGCGACGGTATCGTCATCGCCCAGGTCAACCAGCTGGTCGACCGTGTCGATGACCTGCCGCGGGTCGATATCCCGGCATCATGGGTCGATTTCGTGGTGGTTGCCGACCAACCTTTCTACATCGAACCGCTATTCACCCGCGACCCGCGTCATATCAAGCCGGTGCATGTGCTGATGGCGATGATGGCCATTCGCGGCATCTACGAAAAACACCAGGTGCAGTCGTTGAACCATGGCATCGGCTTCAATACCGCTGCCATCGAGCTGATCCTGCCCACCTACGGCGAGTCGCTGGGGCTCAAGGGCAAGATCTGCCGCAACTGGACCCTCAACCCGCACCCTACGCTGATCCCGGCTATCGAAAGCGGTTGGGTGCAAAGCGTGCATTGCTTTGGCACCGAGCTGGGCATGGAGGACTACATCGCCCAGCGGCCCGATGTGTTCTTCACCGGCCGTGACGGTTCACTGCGCTCCAACCGCATGATGTGCCAGCTGGCCGGGCAGTACGCCGTGGACCTGTTCATTGGCGCGACCCTGCAGGTAGACGGCGATGGCCACTCGTCGACAGTCACCCGCGGCCGCCTGGCCGGCTTTGGCGGGGCGCCGAACATGGGCCACGACCCCCGGGGCCGGCGCCATGCAACGCCGGCCTGGCTCGACATGACCGTGCCGAAAACCCTGCTGGAGCGCGGCCGCAAGCTGGTGGTGCAGATGGTCGAAACCTACCAGGAAGGCGGCAAACCGACCTTCGTGGAAACCCTCGATGCGGTGGCCGTGGCGAAAAAGGCCGGCATGCCGCTGGCCCCGGTGATGATCTACGGTGACGACGTTACCCACCTGTTGACCGAAGAGGGCATTGCCTACCTGTACAAGGCCCGCAGCCTGGAAGAGCGCCAGCAGATGATTGCCGCTGTGGCCGGGGTTACCGCCATCGGCCTGCGGCATGACCCGAAAGACACTGCGCGCCTGCGCCAGCAAGGCCTGGTCGCATTGCCCGAAGACCTGGGCATCCGCCGCACCGACGCCAGCCGCGAGCTGCTGGCAGCGCGCAGCGTTGCCGACCTGGTTGAATGGTCCGGCGGCCTGTACAACCCGCCGGCACGGTTCAGGAGCTGGTGATGAAAGCACACGACTTGCGCCTTGAACCTGTTACGGTCCCTGTGGGCGCGGGGTTACCCGCGAAGAGGCCAGCCCACACAACCCGGATTCAACTGCCAGACCACCTGGCCGACTTGGCCGTGGAAGCCCTGATCGACGAAGCCGAACTGTCCCCCAAACCCGGCCTGGTCGACCGCCGCAGCAACGGCGCTCACACCGACATGACCCTGGCCCTGATGCACGCCTCGGCCCTGGCCCTGTGGCCCTGCCTGCGCAACATGGCTGCAGCCGCGCAAACCATTGGCACCATCGGCCAACCCCTGCGCGCCAGCTTGGGCCAGCTCGGCCGTGAAGGCGAAGCCGCGATGCTGGCCGCGACCCATGGGGTCAACACCCACCGCGGCGCTATCTGGGCCCTGGGCCTGCTGGTCGCCGCCAAGGCCCTCTACCCCGATGCCAGCGCCAGCACGGTGGCCGCGCGGGCCGGGCGCATCGCCCTGTTCGACGACCCGGCCATGCCGCAGCAGCACAGCCATGGCCTGCAGGTGCGCCAGCGCTATGGCAGCAGCGGTGCCCGCGAACAGGCGCAACAAGGCTTCCCTGCAGTTATCGGCCACGGCTTGCCACACCTGCAACGCAGCCGCGCCAGCGGTGCCAGTGAGGCCAACGCCCGGCTCGATGCCTTGCTCGCCATCATGGCCGTGCTCAGCGATACCTGTGTGCTGTGGCGCAGCGGCCCTGCCGGGCTGGCCGCCGTGCAGCAGGGCGCCCGCGCGGTACTGGGTGCCGGGGGCAGTGCCACCCTGGCCGGGCGCCGCCACCTGCGTGCGCTGGACCAGCAACTGCTGCAACTGAACGCCTCACCGGGCGGCGCCGCCGACCTACTGGCCGCCTGCCTGTTCCTCGACAAAGCCGGGAGCCTGTGACATGGAAACCCTGACCTTCGATTTCCCCGCCGCCGAACCAGGGCGTGGCCGCACGCTGGTGGGCTGTGTCAGCTCCGGCGACCTTGAAGTACTGATCGAACCCGGCACCGCCGGCCACCTGCAGATCCAGGTGGTGACTTCGGTCGATGGCAGCGCCGCGCGCTGGGCGCAACTGTTCCAGCGCCTGTTCGAGGGCCGCGCCTGGCCGGCCGTGAACATCGACATTCATGACTTCGGCGCCACCCCGGGGGTGGTCCGCCTGCGCCTGGAACAAGGCTTCGAGGAGATCGCCCATGACTGACACCGCACGCTTGCTGCGCAGCCGCAGCTTCGTAGAACTGGGTGCCCGGCAGCGCGCCCGCGCCGTGCTCGACCCGGGCAGTTTCCGCGAGCTGCTCGGCCCCTTCGACCGGCTGATGTCGCCTTGGCTGCCCTTGCAGGGCATCGTGCCGCAGGCTGACGACGGCGTGGTCATCGCCAAAGGCACGCTGAACGGGCGCAATGCGGTGGTCGCCGCTATCGAGGGCGGCTTCCAGGGCGGCAGCATGGGCGAGGTGGGCGGCGCCAAGATTGCCGGGGCGTTGGAGCTGGCCATCGAAGACAACCGCAATGGCATCCCCACGTGTGCAGTGCTGCTGCTCGAAACCGGCGGTGTGCGGTTGCAGGAAGCCAACCTTGGCCTGGCAGCGATTGCCGAAATCCAGGCGGCGATTGTCGAACTGCGGGCCTGGCAGCCGGTGATCGGGCTGATTGCAGGTTCCGTCGGGTGCTTCGGCGGCATGTCGATCGCCGCTGGCTTGTGCAGCCATTTACTGGTCACCCGCGAGGCCCGCCTGGGCCTGAACGGGCCTCAGGTCATCGAACAGGAAGCCGGCATTGCCGAGTATGACGCCAAGGACCGGCCGTTCATCTGGAGCCTGAGCGGCGGCGAACAGCGCCATGCCAGCGGGCTGGTCGATGGCTATGTGGCCGATGACATCCAGGCGCTGCGCGACTGCCTGCTGCAACTGCTCGACTCGCCTGGCGCTGACCGCGCCCGGCAACACGCCTGGTACCTCGAGCGCCTGGCCCGGCTGGGCGCCGAGTGCCCGCAACTGGACGCTGCCGCTGTGCGTGCCCTTTACCAAGGAGAAGCCCAATGAACCGTGCCATGAACTGGTTGCCGGGCCTGGCGGGCGGCCAACCCTTGCCGGGCTACCCGGCGTCGTTGCAGGTTATCGATGGCGAACTGGACAACCGCCTGGCGCGCTTTATCGCCGTGGTCCCCGACCCCGCCAATCCGTTCCCCCGCGCCCGCGGGGGCGAAGTCGGCCTGCTGGAGGGTTGGGGCCTGGCCAAGGCCGTGAGCGACGCGGTCGACGCTGACAGCCAGGGGCACAAGCGCGCAATTGTCGCGGTAATCGATGTGCCCTGCCAGGCCTACGGTCGCCGTGAGGAGGCCTTGGGTATCCATCAGGCCTTGGCTGGCGCTGTGCAGGCTTACGCCCAGGCCCGGCTGGCCGGTCACCCGGTAATCGGGCTGCTGGTCGGCAAGGCCATGTCTGGCGCTTTTCTTGCCCACGGCTACCAGGCCCAGCGCCTGATCGCCCTGGACGATGCCGGGGTAATAGTGCATGCCATGGGCAAGGCGGCAGCCGCGCGGATTACCCTGCGCAGTGTCGAGCAACTGGAAGCGTTGGCCGCCGAGGTGCCGCCCATGGCCTATGACCTGGCCAGCTATGCGTCACTGGGCCTGCTGTGGCGTCGGTTGACGGTGGCCAACGCCGAAGCGCCTGGCAGCGCCGACATTGCCCGGGTGCGTGCCTGCCTTGCCGACGCGGTCCGCGATATTGGCAGCTCGACCGACCTGTCGTCGCGGCTGGCGGGCGAACACCGCAGTGCCTCGCGGCAAGTGCGTGAGCAACTGCGCCGCCAATGGCAGGGGGCCTGAGGTGAACGCGCCACGCCCCCATGACCTGCTGTGGGGCATGCCCACTTCGGCCCTGCCGGCCGACGCGCCGCTGTGGGCACGGGAAGTGTTGGCCGGCGGCCAGCCGGTGGTCGTGCGCCGCGCGGTGTGTGACGCCGGCTGGGTCGCCGTGGGCGTACGTGGCCAAGGGCGGGTGCAGCGCCTGGCAGCGTTGATGCGGGTTGGCGACATTCAACGCCAGCAGGCCCCCGAAGCCTTGCAGCGGCCAACACAGCGCGCCTGGCCAGCATTGCAGGCCCTGGCCTGGGTAGCGCCAATGCTCGATGCCTGCGGCCTGGCCTGGGGGCCGACAGGTGGCGTGGGTTACCAGATTGCAACGGGTATTGACGTGCTGCACGCCGACAGCGACCTGGACATACTGGTACGCACGCCGCAACCGCTGGCGCGTATACAGGCCCGCACGCTGTTGGCGACGCTGGCCGCCGCGCCATGCCGTATCGATGCGCAGCTGGAAACCCCGGGCGGGGCTGTGGCGTTGCGCGAGTGGGCCGGTTTCGCCCAGCGCGTGTTGCTCAAGTCGCCCGTGGGGCCATGCCTGTGCGAAGACCCGTGGGCTGTACGGGAGCGTGCCGCATGAGCACTCTGTTCGCGTTCCCGGGCCAGGGTGCCCAGCAGGTGGGCATGTTGCAGCGCCTGCCCGAAGGCAGCGCGCCGGTGCTGGAGGAGGCCAGCGATGCCCTTGGCCAGGCCGCACTGGCGTTGGACAGCGAGCACGCCCTGCAGTCGACCCGCGCCGTGCAGCTGTGCCTGCTGCTCAGTGGCGTGGCCTGGGCGCGCTGGTTGATGCAGCGCAGCCCAGGGCCGGATTGCGTGGCGGGCTTGTCGGTCGGCGCCTATCCGGCGGCAGTGGTGGCCGGTGCTTTGGGCTTTGCCGACGCTGTGCGCCTGGTTGCCCTGCGCGGCGAACTGATGCAACGGGCCTATCCGCGCGGCTATGGCATGACTGCGCTCAGTGGCCTGGAGCTGGCCAGTGTCGAGCGCTTGCTCGGCGAGGTGGGTGGCGAAGTGTATGTCGCCAACCTCAACAGCGAGCAGCAGATCGTCATTGCCGGCAGCGAAACGGCGATGGCGGCGGTGGCGGCCCGCGCGCGCAGCCTGGGCAGGGGCATCGCGCGCCGGCTGGCAGTCAGCGTGCCATCGCATTGCCCGTTGCTGGCTGGCCCGGCAGCCGAGCTGGGTGCGGCCTTCGCTGCGGTCGAACTGCAGCGGCCACGTATCACTTACCTCAGTGGCAGCAGCGCACGGGTGATAGTCGACCCGCAGCGCCTGCGTGACGATCTGGCCGGCAACATGGCGCGCCGGGTGGACTGGCGGGCGGCGTTGCGCAATGCCTATGAACGCGGCGTGCGCCTGCACCTGGAAATGCCGCCTGGCAGCACGCTCAGCGGCCTGGCCCGGCCGGTGTTCGAACAGGGCAGGGTGCTGGCGGTGGAAGGCACCCGATGGGACAGCCTGGATGCGCTGCTGCGCCAGGAGGTGGCGGACCGGCGATGATGGCGGGCATCGCGCCGGCTGGCACGGGCTACGCCCGCCAATGAAGCCAGTGCGGCGCTTGCGGGTTTACCGATGGCGAAGAACAACAACAAGCAACTTCGACACTACCTGAGGACAACAACAATGATCATCTATGGTGTGGCACTGCTGGCGGTCTGTACGCTGGCTGGGGTTATCGTCGGCGACTTTCTGGGCGTACTGCTGGGCGTCAAATCCAATGTAGGCGGGGTCGGCATCGCCATGATCCTGCTGATCTGCGCACGCCTTTACATGCACCGTCACGGTGGCATGAGCAAGGAGTGCGAGTTCGGTGTGGGGTTCTGGGGGGCCATGTACATTCCGGTCGTGGTGGCCATGGCGGCGCAACAGAACGTGGTCACCGCCCTGCACGGCGGGCCGGTGGCGCTGCTGGCTGCAATAGGTGCGGTGCTGGTGTGCGGTGCGACCATTGCACTGATCAGCCGCAGCCACCGCGGCGAACCGCTCCCCGCGGTCGAGGCGCCACCCCAGGCCAATGGGCATGCTGCCCCTGCAGGAGGGCGCTGAACATGTGGCCGATCATTGATAATGCCTTGGAACATAACGGCCTGATCACTGCCTTCGCGGTGGTGGGCGGCATCATGTGGCTGTCGGTGTTGTTGTCCAGGTACCTGACCTTCGGCCGCGTGCACGGCTCGGCCATCGCCATTGTCATCGGGCTGGTGTTGGCCTGGGTGGGCGGTACCCTCACAGGCGGCCAGAAAGGCCTGGCCGACATGGCGCTGTTTTCCGGCATCGGCCTGATGGGCGGGGCCATGCTGCGCGACTTCGCCATCGTTGCCACGGCGTTCGAGGTGCAGGCCACCGAGGCTCGCCGTGCCGGGATGATCGGCGCGGTGGCGCTGCTGCTCGGCACGGTCTTGCCATTCATTGTCGGGGCGGGCGTGGCGTACGCCTTTGGTTACCGCGACGCGGTGAGCATGACCACCATTGGTGCCGGCGCCGTGACGTACATCGTCGGCCCGGTGACCGGCGCGGCGCTGGGTGCCAGTTCGGACGTGATGGCCCTGTCGATCGCTACCGGTTTGATCAAGGCGATTCTGGTGATGGTATTCACCCCGGTATCGGCCCGTTTGCTGGCGCTGGACAACCCACGCTCGGCAATGGTGTTCGGCGGTTTGGCGGGGACTGTGTCGGGTGTGACCGCCGGGTTGGCGGCGACGGACCGGCGGCTGGTGCCTTATGGGGCACTGACCGCCACGTTCCATACCGGCTTGGGGTGCCTGATGGGGCCGTCGATCCTGTACTTCTGTGTGCGAGGGTTGGTGGGGTAGACAACCGGGCTGCATGGCAGCCCGTTGGCTCAGTGGGCCTGGCTCTGGGCAGCCGGTGCAGGGTCGGCGGGCTCCAGCGGCGGGTGCTCTTGCGCGGCATGCATCAGGTCTTCGGTTACCCGCAGTTCGGCACCGGTGGGCGAGAACGTGGTCGAGGCGGCGAAGGGCGCCGGGTGTTCTGCCGCCGGGCGCTTGCCACGGCGCCACATGAAGAAGCACAGCATCGCCAGGTTGACCACGGCAAACGCCCAGAACAGTCCGGCCTCGCCAAACTCGGTCATCATCGGCGAAATGGCCACCGGTGCCATGGCCGAGCCCAGTGAGTTGATCAGCAGCAAACCCTGGATCATCGGCACCAGCGCATCGGACGGTGCGCGGTCGGCGGCATGGCTGACCGCGACCGGGTACAGGGTGAACACGCCACCGCCCAACAGGAACAGCATGGCCGGCAGCAGGAACGAGTCCGAGGGCAGGAACACCGTGACCAGTGACAGCACAACGCACAAGGCGGCCAGCGCCAGCAGTACGTCCAGGCGGTCTTTGCGGTCCGACCAGCGCCCGACCGGGTACTGCAACAGCATGGCGCCAAGGATGACCCAGGCCATCATGTTGCCGACTTCGCCCACCTCCAGGCCGATGCGTTGCAGGTACAGCGGCAACAGGGCATAGATGCCGGCGATGGCGACGCCCGAGCCGAAGCAACCCACCAGGCCCGAGGGGGCCACGCCCAGCAACTGCCGGGGCTTGAGGGGTTCGACCTGCTCTAGCAAGGGCGATACCCGCGGCAGGATCACGATGGGCAGCACCGACAGCGCGGCGAGCACGCCGGCCAGCATGAACGGCGCGGTATCGCCCAACTGGGTGATCTCCCCCAGGCCGGCCTGGGCGATGACCCCGGCGCCATAGAAGGCGATCATGTACAGCGCCAGCAGGCGGCCGCGGATTTTCGCGTCGCCGGCCAGCAGCAGCCAGCTTTCGATCACCAGGAACACGCCCACGGCGGCCCAGCCGTTGATCAGGCGCAGCACCGACCACCAGGTCACGTCGTAGAACAAGCCCTGCAGCAAGATGGTCACGGCAATCAGCGAGGCGAAGCTGGTATAGGCGCGAATGTGGCCGATGCGCAGGATCAGCCGGTCGTTGAAGATGGCGCCCAGTGTGAGGCCGATGAAGTAGGTCGACGAAACGATGCCAATGGTGGTGGCAGACTCACCGGCAGCGCCCAGGCGCAGGGTGGTGAGGGAAGACATGAAGCCGTTGCCCAGGGCGATGATGAACAGCCCGAGCAGGGGCGCCAGCGCCATGGCCAGCAAACGCGGAGACATAGGTACCTCTGGTTGGATGAGCGGAATGAGCGCCTTTTCGGACGCGCACACCGGCTCGACCCCGCAAGGGGCGAGTAGCTGCACGGATGCGACCTGGGCAAGACTCAACCGCTGGGCCGTAGGGGATGGGGCCGGGCGGGGAGGGTTGAGCCTATTTCACATGGTGGGCATGTGTTCAGGCACGGACTCTGTCATTGCTGCTGGTTGCCACCGTTGACGGCGACGGGCGAAAAGGAAGCGCGATTCTACGGGGTTGCGAGGGTTTGCCCAAGGGGCCTGGCCCTGCGACGAGACGCCGCAGGCAGCCAGGCAACTGCGCCCGGCAGCTAACGCTGCACCCGGGTATCGATACTGACCACCACCGACATCCCCGGCCGCAACTGCCGGGCGGGTGGCTGGCCGGCATCCACGGTGATCCGTACCGGTATCCGCTGGGCGATCTTGACGAAGTTGCCGGTGGCATTGTCGGCCTGCAGCAAGGCGAACTCCGAACCGGTGGCCGGCGAAATCTGCTGCACGTGCCCGTACAGCTTCAGGTGGTTCAGCGCGTCCACGGTAAAGCTCACGGGTTGGCCGATGCGCACATTGGCCATCTGGGTTTCCTTCATGTTGGCGATGACCCACAGGGTGTCGGGCACCAGCGCCATCAACTGTGCACCTGAATTGACATAAGCACCCAGGCGCGTGCCGATCTGCCCCAGTTGGCCGTCACGCGGGGCGGTAACCCGGGTGTTGTCGAGGTCGATGCGCGCCAGCTCCACGGCGGCCTTGGCGTTTTCCACGGCCGCTTCGAGCGCAGCCCGGTTGACCACCACGGTCTCCCGGTCCTGGCGGGCGATTTCCAGCGCGGCCTTGGCCTGGGCCAGGCTGGCGACGGCAGCTGCCTCGTTGGCGCGCGTCACGTCCAGTTCACTGCGGGAAACCGAGCCGTCGCTGACCAGCGCCTGATTGCGGCGCAGGTCGGCCTTGGCTTTGGCCGCCTGGGCCTGGGCATCGCCAATGGCGGCCTGGCGCTGGGCAATGGTGGCTTCGGCGCTCTTGCGCTGTTGCAGGTTGTTGGCCAGGGCTGCCTGTTGCTGCTGCAACTGGGCGAGGGCCTGGGCCAGGCGCTGCTTGTAGATACGGTCGTCCAGTTGCACCAGCAGGTCGCCGGCCTTGACGAACTGGAAGTCGTGCACGGGCACGTCGACGATGTAACCACTGAGCTGGGGGCCGATGAGGGTGACCTGCCCGCGCACCAAGGCGTTTTCGGTGCTTTCGATGGCACTGCTGAAGGGCGGCAGGCGCCAGGCATACAGCACCAGCAGAACACCTGCCAGGGCCACCGCGGCAAAGCAGATCGAGGACAGCAAGCGCACCCGCCGCGTGCGTACCGGGCTACCCGGTTCGCTGGGGGGCGTTGCGCCTTCCGGGGTTTCAGCGATGGCGGTGGTGGTCGTGGTACGGGTGTCGTCGGTCATCGGGTGGGCACACCAGAGGTGGAGTCGGTGGTGGTGGCCTGGCGTTTCGAGTACCAGAGCCAGGTGCTACGGATGCAGATCCAGATCATGGTCAGTATGGCGATGCTGCCGATCAGTACGAACACATCGTTGTAGGCCATGACATTGGCTTCGCGGCTGGCGGCCGTGGCCAGCAGGCGCATGCCGGCTTCGGTGCGCAGGGCCGGGTCGGCGAGGATGCCATTGTAGGCTGCTGCACCGCTTTGTACGCGGGCATTGACCAGTGGTTCCAAATAACTCAGGTGGTCCATCAGGTGGCTGGAATGGAACTTCTCCCGCCAGGTCTGGAAGGTGCCGAGCAGTGCCGCGCCAATCAGGCCGCCAACGTTGTTGCAGATGCCGAACAGCACCGAAAAGCTCACCAGGTTACGGGGGTTGGCGCGCACATGGCTGATACCCAGGGCCATCGACGGCCCCAGGAAGAAGGTACTGCCAAAGGCCAGCAGAAACTGGCTGAAGTACATTTGTGCCGGGCGCGTGAGGTTGCTGGAACCGCTGTCGATGAATGCACCGACGGCCATGGCCAGCAAGGAGACGAACAGCGGGATGATCAGGTGGTTGGGATTTATGGTCAGGGCACTGCTGGCCAGGCCCGCCACGGCACCCAGCAGCATGATCCAGTACAGGCTGCGCATCTGCTCGCTGCTCATGTTCAAGGCCTGCAGGAAGCCTACCGCCCCAGTGGATTGCTCCGAGGTGACCATGCGGATCAGCACCACGCACAGGGCCAGACGGATGATGGCGCCACTGCCAAGCCAGCGGGTCATCAGCAACGGGTTGCGGCGGTTGTGTTCGATGGCCAGGCCGCTGAGCATCAGCGCAATCGATGCCGCCAGCGCCACGCCGAGCCACGGGGCCTCCAGCCACCAGTCGATGCGCCCCAGCGACAGCACGGCACAAAGCAGGGCGGTACCGCTGGCCATCAGGGTGAAGGTCAGGAAGTCCAGTGGCTCGAAGGTTTTGAAGCGGTCACCGGGCGGCAGCTTGAGCAGCAGGACACAGCCCAGTGCCGCCAGGGCCAGGCCGAGTTCGAACAGGTACAGCCCGCGCCATTCGGCTATTTGCAGCAAGTCTTCGGAAAAGATCCGCGCCAGGGGTAATGCCAGCTGCGAAGCGCCCAGGCCCAGTACCATGGCCTTCAACCGCCATTGGGCGGGGAAGGCCTGGATCATGTAGTACAGCCCCAGCGAGCTGAGCGCCGCCCCCACCATGCCGTGGGCCGCGCGCACGGCGATGGCCGAGTTGAGGTCGTTGACCAGCAGGTGGGCGAAGGTGACCAGGACGTATAGGACCAGGAACACCTCGGTGAAGGCGCGCAAGCCGAATTGTTGGCGGAATTTAACCAACAGCAGGTTCATGGACACGTTGGTCATCACGTAGGCCGCTGGCAGCCACGCCATTTCCGCCGTGGTTGCACCTAGCGCGCCTTGCAGGAACATCAGGTTGGCGGTGACCAGCGCGTTGCCCAAGCCACCGGTAATGGCTACCAGCAGGCCGACCACGCCATACGCCAGGCGTTTGGCTGGCGAATGCAAAGGCGTGGAGGGGGAGCCTGGCAGGGTGGGCTTTTCGTGGGGTAGCCACGCGTGTGGGGCGTATTTGTCCATGGGGCAGACTGTACTTGAGCGGCGCTTGGTGCTGCTAGGTGCAGGCTTTGGTTTTGAGCATATTGTGCGTTGCCGGTAGCACCGTATTCGCGGGTGGCACAGAACCCGACGCGGTGGCTGGCAGCGGCTGCGCCGGTGTTCGCGGGCACGCCCGCTCCCGCAAGGGAGCGGGTTTACCCGCTAAAGGGCCGGGGCTGCTGGCTGACGGGGGCGTCAGAAGTCTACGCTGGCGGACAAGCGCAGCACCCGTGGTGTGCCTTGGGTCAGGTAGTTGTTGGTGGTCGAGGCCGACGCCCAATAGGCCTTGTTGGCGACGTTCTCCAGGTTGGCCCGCAAGGTCACCCATTGCTCATCCAGCTTGAAACGATAACGTGCGCCGAGGTCGACCCGGGTCCAGGCCGGGATGTTCAGGCTGTTGCTGGCATTGACGTACTGGCCGCCGGTACGCAACACCCGCGCATTCAATGCTGCGCCGGCGATGCCTGGAACGTCCCAGTCCGCGCCCAGGTTGTACTGGAAGCGCGGCACGCCCGGCGCACGGTTGCCGTCGTTGGCGCCATTGGCAGTGTTCTTGAGCTCGGTGTGCATGAACACTGCACCGGTCAGCAGGCGCAAGCCGTGCACCGGCTCGCCGAACACATTCAATTCCACCCCTTTGTTGACCTGCTCGCCGTCCATGCTGAAGGTGTCGCGCTCGGCACCGGCGCTGCGGAACGTGGTGCTGTAGGGCTGCTCGATGCGGTACAGGCCAAGCGTTGCACCAAAGCTGTCCCAGTCCAGCTTGACCCCGGCCTCGACCTGCTTGCTGCGCCTGGGCGGGAACACTTCATTGGCATTGGTCACGCTCGACGGGGCAGTGGGGCCTTGTGCCAGGCCCTCGATGCGGTTGGCGTAGAACGACACATGCTCCCACGGCTTGAGCACCAGGCCATAGACCGGCGTGGTCACCGACTCGTCATAGTTGGCGTTGCGCTCACCGCTAGCGGTAGACCAGCCGTCGACACCGATCGATTGCCGGCGCACGCCCAGGGTCAGCAGCACACGGTCATCCACAAAACCAAGGGTGTCGGACAGCGCCACGCTCTTGACCCGGTTCTTGCCCACGATACGCGGGTCGTGCAGGTCACTGCCCGTGTACGTATTGGTCGGGCGCAGCACCTTGACCGGGTGGTACAGGTCGGTGGCATAGCGGTTGGCAGCGGCAACTGCGGCGTAAGCCGAACGTTGTTCGCCCCACATGCCCGAAAGCCCGACGTTGAGCCGATGGCTGACCGGCCCCGTGGCGAACTGGCCATTGATGCCGGCCATGGCGCTCTTGTTGTCCTCATCGTGTGGTGAATAGAGGTAGCCACCCCGCGCAGTGCCGTTGGGATCGCTGACGTACAACGAGGAGTATTCGCCGTTTTCGCGAGTGTGCTTGGCCCCGGCACCGGCATAAAGCACCCAGTTGTCGTTGAGGTCGTATTCGGCGTTGAGCATGCCGTAGGTGTCTTCCAGCTGTGACCAGGTCCACGGTTGGGCGTAGTTGTCGCGCGCCGAGGGGGCATGGGGCACTTTGCTGCCGGTTGGGTAGATCACCGCCCGGCCCTGGTTGATGCGTTCTTTCTGGTAACCCAAGTCGGTGGACAGGCGCAGGCGTTCGCCCCGGTAGTCCAGGGCTACAGCTACCAAGGTGGCGTGCTGCGCTTCGTCGTGCACACCCGTTCCGCCGTCATGCTGGGCCAGGTTGATACGGGCGCCGAAGCGGTTGTCTTCACCAAACCGTTGGCCCAGGTCCAGGTGGCCGCCGACATTGGCGCCGGTGGCATAATCGAGGCTGACGTGGCGGGTTGGCGTGTCTGCGGCACGCTTGGGAACCAGGTTGACCGCACCGCCAATACCGCTGCCCTGGGGGGCGACGCCGTTCAGAAAGGCGTTCGGGCCCTTGAACACCTCGACGCGCTCGAGTGCTTCAGTGGTGATGATCTGCCGCGGTAGCACGCCGTACAGGCCGTTGTAGCTGATGTCGTCAGTGCTCAGTGGCAGCCCGCGGATGGTGAACACCTGCGAGAAATTGCCAAAGCCTGCCGACTGGCGCACTGCCGCGTCATTGAGCAACACATCACCCAGGGTACGCGCCTGTTGATCGGCAATGGTCTTGGCGGTGTAGCTGGTGACGCTGAACGGTACATCGCTGGTCGGCTGTTCACCAAGCACACCCAGGCGTGCGCTACGCGCCACCTGGCCGCCTTGCCAGGTATCGCCGCTGGCGGCCAGGTTGCTGTTGATGGTGGTGGCGCCCAGCTCCAGGGCACTGCCCAGGTCCACTGCCGGCGCCAGGGTGTAGCCCCCGCTGCCGGTGCTGATCAGGCTGTAGCCACTGCCGGCCAGCAGGCGAGCAAAACCCTCCGGCACACTGAAACTGCCCTGCAGGCCCTGGCTTTGCCTGCCCTGAAGCAGCGCCGGGTCGAATGACAAGGGCACCCCGGCATTGGCGGCGAAGCGTGCCAGCACATCGGCCAGCGGGCCAGCGGCCAGGTGATAGTCGCGGGGGGTGGCGTCGGCGGCGATCGCCGCTGGTGCCAGGGCGGCCATGGCGATAGCAAGGCTCAGTGCCTTGAAAGGCAAATGGGGCATTGGGCGAGGGTCCTGTAGGTGCAGAAAAGGGAGGTTCTGCACTGATCACCGGACGACGCCGGAAAAGGTATCAAAAAGCCTGTCGTTGATTCCCGTGTGGGCTGAGCCCGGGTCAGCTCAGGGGCTCGACCGTCACCCAATAGCGAGTCAGGCCCTGGACAGTTACCGGCAAGGTGTCGGCCAGCAGCCGCAGGCTGGCATCGGTATCGGTCACCGGAAAGGCGCCAGACACTTTCAGGCCGCGCACCGCCGGGTGGCAGCGCAGCACGCCCGGGCGGTAGCGGCCCAGCTCCTGCAACAGGTCGGCCAAACGCATGTCGCGCGCCAGCAGCATGCCGTGTTCCCAGGCCAGGTCGCCGTTTTCCAGCGGGGTGGCGGGTAGTACCCGGTCGGCATCGAACGCGGTGCGCTCGCCCGCCTTGAGCTGCACGCTGGCGGCGGCGTGCAGCGGGCGGTTGGCGACGGTGCCCTGCAACACCGCTACCCGGGTCAGTGCGCCGTCGATACGTACGCTGAAGCGCGAGCCCAGCGCCCGCGCATGGCCCTGCGGGGTGGTCACCACCAGCGGGCGCGGCGGGGTTGCCGGGTCGTTGGCGCTGGTCACGAGCACTTCACCTGCCAGCAAGGCGATACGGCGTTGCCGGGCATCGAAGCGGATATCGATGGCGGTGTGGGTGTTCAACAGTACGTGGCTGCCGTCGGCCAGTGTCAGTGAGCGTTGTTCGCCAACCGCCGTGCGGGCATCGGCGGCCCATTGCTGCCAGGGTGCCTCGCGCCAGGCCATCCAGGCTGCTGGTGCCGCCAGCAGCCACATCCCCACACGCTGCAGGGCCTGGCGGCGGCTGACCGCACCCTGGCGGCTGAGCCGGCGCAAGGTTTCCCCGGTAACCGGCGCAGGCAGGCGGCGAAACTCACCGAGGATGGCCTCGGCGCGCTGCCAGGCCAGGGCATGCTGGCTACTGCGCTGGCACCAGGCCTGGACGGCGCGATGGTCATCGTCGGTGGCTGCGCCCGACTGCAGCTGCACCAGCCAGTCGGCGGCCTCGCCGAGGATCAGTGGGTCGATAGGTGGCCTCATTCGTCCATGCTCAGGCAGGCGAGGAAGGCGGTGCGCATGTCGCGCTTGATGGTCACCAGCGAAACCTGCAGTTGTTCGGCGATTTGCGCGTAGGTCAGCCCGTCCAGTTGCGACAGCAGGAATACGTGGCGAACCCGCGCCGGCAACTCGCGCAGCATGGCATCGATGCGGTACAGCGTTTCGAGGATCATCCAGCGGGTCTCGGCCGACGGCACTTCGGGTTCGGGCAGATGCGCGATGGCCTGCAGATACGCCCGTTCGACATCCTGGCGACGCCAGCGGTCTATCACCAGGCCCTTGGCAATGTGCGTCAGCAATGCCCGAGGCTCACCGCCGAAATAGCTGTTGCCCTGACGGCTGAGCAGGCGCAGAAAGGTGTCATGGGCCAGATCGGCCGCATCGCAGGCATTACCCAGCCTGCGCCCCAGCCAGCCCTGCAGCCAGCCGTGGTGCTCGGTGTACAGCGTCTGAACCTGCAGGTTGAGGGTGGGGTCGGCGGGCGGCATGGGGCGCGGGTTTCCGGGAAATAGGTGCAATTAGGAATTGATCGCATTCTATGCCCCGGGTTGCAGAACTGGCAATGTACAAAAGTGCCGGTACAGGCCCTTACAATGCCTTGGCCAGAAACGCCGCCGTGCGGCTTTCCTTGCAGTTGGCCACCACTTGCGGCGTTCCGCTGACCACCACCTTGCCCCCGGCAGCCCCGGCACCTGGCCCAATATCGATCACCCAGTCACTCTGCGCCACCACCCGCATGTCATGTTCCACCACCACCACGCTGTGCCCAGCCTCGACCAAGCGGTTCAGTTGCACCAGCAGCCGGTCGATGTCTTGCGGGTGCAGGCCATTGGTCGGCTCATCCAGCACGTACAGGGTCGCGCCCCGGGCCATGCGTTGCAGTTCGGTCGCCAGCTTGATGCGTTGCGCCTCACCCCCGGACAGCTCGGTGGCTGGCTGGCCCAGGCGCAGGTAACCCAGGCCGATGTCTTGCAGCACCTGCAGGCACCGCCGTGCCGGCGGCTGTTCGGCAAACACCTGCAGGGCCTGGTCGACGGTCAGTTGCAGCACTTGCGCAATGTTCATGCCTTGCCAGCTGACCGCCAGGGTTTCGGGGTTGTAGCGCGCACCGTGGCAGGTCGGGCAGGGTGCGTACACGCTGGGCATGAACAGCAACTCGACGCTGACGAAACCCTCGCCTTCGCAATTGGCGCAGCGGCCCTTGGCCACGTTGAAGGAAAAGCGCCCGGCGTCAAAGCCCTGCGCCTTGGCTTGTTCGGTGGCGGCAAACAGCTTGCGTACATGGTCGAACAACCCGGTGTAGGTCGCCAGGTTGGAGCGCGGCGTGCGCCCGATCGGCTTCTGGTCTACCTGCACCAGGCGCTTGATAGCCTCGAGCCCGGCGCTGACATGGCCGCTGCTGGTCTGTTGCGGTTCGTCTTCCAGGCTCTGCTCCTCAGGCTCGTCGCCTTGCCCGGCATGGCCCAGGTGCGCGCCCACCAGCTCCAGCAGGGCCTGGCTGACCAGGCTCGACTTGCCCGAACCGGAAATACCCGTTACCGCCGTAAAGCAGCCCAGCGCAAATGCCGCGCTGAGGTTGTCGAGGTTGTTGCGGCTGATGCATTCCAGCTTCAGCCAGCCACGGGGCTGGCGTGGCGCACGTGGGGCCTGGGCCTGGGCGCCGAACAGGTAGGCGCGGGTGCAGGACTGCTCGACCTTGGCCAGCCCCGCCGGGGGCCCGCTGTACAGGATGCTACCCCCGTGCTCGCCGGCGGCGGGGCCTACATCCACCAGCCAGTCGGCCCGGCGCATGGTGTCCAGATCGTGCTCCACCACATACACCGAGTTGCCCGCCTGCTTCAGCCGTTGCAGTGCCTGGAACAGCGCTTCACTGTCGGCCGGGTGCAGCCCGGCTGAGGGTTCGTCGAGTACGTAGATCACGCCGAAAAGCTGCGAATTCAGCTGGGTGGCCAGGCGCAGGCGTTGCAGTTCGCCAGATGACAAGGTGGGCGTGCTGCGCTCCAGGGCCAGGTAGCCCAGGCCCAGTTCGAGCAGGGTGTCGATGCGCTCCAGCAGCTCATGGGCGATGCGCTGCGCGGCCAGGCGCTTTTCCAGGGTCAGCTGGCTTTGCTGTGGCTCCAGGTAGCCCGCTGCCGCGACCTTGCGCAGCACCTCGGCCAGCGCTTGCAGCGGCAACTGCGACAGCTCGGCGATGTCCAGCCCGGCAAAGGTCACGCCCAACGCTTCACGCTTCAGGCGTTTGCCGTGGCACAGCGGGCAGGCGCTGGGGCGCATGTACCGGGCGACGCGCTTGCGCATCTGTGCACTTTGCGAATGCATGAAGGTATGCATGACATAGCGCCGGGCACCCGTGAAAGTGCCCTGGTAGCTGGGCTCCAGCTTGCGCTTGAGGGCCTGGCGGGTTTGCGCCGGGGTCAGGCCGGCATAGACCGGTGCGGTGGGCGTTTCTTCAGTGAACAGGATCCAGTCGCGCTGGGCCTGGGGCAGGTCGCGCCAGGGTATGTCCACGTCATACCCCAACGTGACCAGGATGTCGCGCAGGTTCTGCCCTTGCCAGGCCATTGGCCAGGCCGCGATCGCGCGTTCGCGGATGGTCAGTGACGGGTCGGGCACCATGGTCGCCTCGCTCACCTCGTAGACGCGGCCCAGGCCGTGGCACTGCGGGCAGGCACCCTGCGGGGTGTTCGGCGAAAAGTCCTCGGCGTACAGCATGGCCTGGCCTGCCGGGTACTGCCCCGCGCGTGAATAGAGCATGCGGATGGAGCTGGACAATGTGGTCACGCTGCCTACCGAAGAACGGGCGCTTGGTGTGCCCCGTTGCTGTTGCAAGGCAACTGCCGGGGGCAGGCCTTCGATGGCATCCACATCCGGCACACCCACCTGGTCGATCAGGCGCCGCGCGTAGGGTGCCACCGATTCGAAATAGCGGCGCTGGGCTTCGGCGTACAGGGTGGAGAACGCCAGGGAGGATTTCCCCGAGCCGGACACCCCGGTGAACACCACCAGCGCATCGCGCGGAATATCCACGTCGATGTTTTTCAGGTTGTGCTCGCGGGCACCACGGACACGAACGAAACCGGTGGGGGGAGTGGAACGTGGCGGCATGGCGCTTTCCTTGGCGGTACGGGAAGCTCACGGTAGCAGCATAGTCGCTGACGTGGGTCAGGGTTTCGGTTCGCGGGTGCCAAGTACGTCGCGAATGTTGTCCACCACATTGCTGTCTTTGATCACATCGCTCAGCCAGCCTTCCAGCGGCATGTTGCCCCACTTGATGGCACGTTCTATCAGATACGGCACCGGGCTTTGCGGTTCAGTCTGTTTGAAAAACTGAGCGATGCCGGCCAGCATGCTGAAGGCTTCGTCCCGGGTCAGCGGGGTGGTACGCATGGGCGCAGGGGCAGTGGGCTGGGCGGGAGTGTTCATGGCTTCACCTGCCTGTTCGACGGGGGCGACGCTGGCTTCGGGTTCGTCGACCACGGGGGCTGGCGGCTGCAGCTCGACACCACGGTCTTTCAGCAGTTTTTCAGCCAGCTGGCTGGCCCGGGTCAGCATGTCGGCGAGGCTGGCAAAGCTCGGTGCCTCGTGGCCGAACAGTTGCTCCGCAGTGGCCTGCAGGCGTTTGCAGGCTTGCAGACTGTCGTTGATTTGCAGCGCCTTGTTGCGCAGGTATTCGGTGTCGGACAGCGCCACCGAGCGCTGGAATATCTCGGCGTTGATCTTGCCTTCGTTCAATGCAGTCTGCATGGCCTTGGTGTCGCGCAGGGCCAGGTTTTCCACAAGACGTGATTCGTCGTAACGCAACACGCCAAAATTCTGCCCTTGGGTGATGGGCAAGCCACCGGCGATGTCGGTGAGTGTGCTCTTGAGCCAGGACAACCGGGCCGCTCGCTCGTCAAGGCCCTCTTCGAGAGTTGGGTACAAGTTTTCCCAGAACGCCTGCAGCAACTGTTCAGTCAGTACCAGGCCGAAGGTGATGCCTTCGAAGTGCGCGCGCTGGGCCAGGCCTTCGCTGAGCCAGGCTGCCAGCATCAGGTCCTTGCTGTGTTGGGCGAGGCCCTGGGCAGACAAGTTGATCACCTGCTCCCAGTCGGCGGTTTTCAAATCGGTTTGCCAGTCGCCCTGGGTCAGGTAGTCCGGGTCGGCCCGGCGCGCCTCCTTGATCTGGTCGAACAACGCAGAGAAGCTCAAGTCTTCGCCACTGCCACCTTCGATGGGTGCGACCAGTGCGGCCAGCGAAAGGTCATTGAGAATGTCAGGCATAAAGCACTCAGGTTCTGGCTAGTGAACAGCGTGCCAGGCTGGCTGGCACGCTGTGAAGGATGGGCCGCTGAAGCGGCCCTGGGCATGCAGGTAATCAGGCGAAGACTTTGTTCGCGGTGCGGTCCCAGCCACCGACGATGTTGCCGCCGGCCTGGCCGTCGGTACGGTTCTGCTGGGTGTAGGTGGTTTTGATGCGGGCGAAGTTGAAGGTGATTTCTTCGATCGGCAGGTCGCTGACCGCCTTGTCTTCACCGGCCTGGTTGCCACCGGCAACGAACCTGACCGACGACACCACGACTTCTTCCATGTCGATGGTCAGGTAGGTGACCTTGTCACCACCGGCGCGGTTGACGTTGAGCTTCAGCTTGGCAATGTGTTTGCCGGTGCAGCAGTGCTCGAACAGTTTGGCCGATGCCTTGTCGACCGATTTGCGGATCTTGAAGTCGCTCAGGGCAACACGCTCGGACGACGCGCCGCCCGAGGAGCTGGCAGTCGCCGAGGTCGCCTGGGTGGCGCCGTACTCGTAGCCCAGCACTTCGATCCAGTCCTTGTGCTTTTCGTCCAGTACTTCGCCTGGGATGCCGTCGATTTGGATATACGCGTCAAATGCCATTGTGAAACTCTCCATTAACAACTGGTAAAGGGTTGCTCATGCGACCCTTGGTTTTTCACCTCGCCGAACAGGCCGGCAGAGGTAGCGTGCCGCCACCCGGTGCTCCTCCTGTGAGCCCGGGTGGCCGGTTGGTGCGGCGCGCGCTCAGTTGAGCCCGCGCACTTCGATTTCTACCCGGCGGTTGGGCTCCAGGCATTTGATCAACTGGGCCCGTGCCTGTTGCATGTCACAGTTGACCAACGGTTTACGGCTGCCTTCGCCCTGGGCCACCACCAGTTCGGCCGGGACGCCCTTGCCGACCAGATAAGTCCGAATGGTTTGCGCCCGTTGTTGCGATACCTGCAGGTTGCTCTGGCTGTCACCGAGCTGGTCGGCGTGGCCGGAGATGACGATCTTGCCGATATTGGGCGTGTTCAACAGTTTGCTGGCGATGGCACTGAGTTGGTTCTGGCCCTCGCTTTTCAGGCTCTGGAAATCTGCCCGGCCAAAGGCGAACAAGGTGTCCGATTCCAGCGTGATGGTCTCGATCGCGCGTAGCGACTGGGCACGCAGGCTGTCGATGTAGTTGCGCGAGCTAGAAATCAGGAAGGCGTTGTCGAGAATGCGCGGCACATCCGTTTCGCGGATCTGGTCGGCATAGAAGGTGATCTGCCGGCTGGCGTACAGGTAGTCCTGGTCGCCCTTGCCCTGGTTGGCCTCGGACAGGCTGTGGCCGGTGTGCCGGGCAATGGCCGGGTACCAGTAGTCGGGCAGGTGCGCCTTGAGAAACGCCGGGTCGGCCTTCTCCCGCTGGGCGGGCGAAAGCATCACGTAGGTGTCCAGTGTCGCCTTGCCGAAATCGGCGATCGACTGGGCGCGGTTGTCATGTGGCAGGGCTTCGGCCTCCACACTGTCCACGCCGCTCACCGGTTGCAATTCGCGGGTATTGCGTTGGTAGACCTTGAGCGTGGTCAGCAGGTAGAGCGTGCGGGTGAGGTTGTCTGCGGTGGGCTTGAGCATCACCTGCTGCAGGGTGGTGAAGTAACGGTCGCGCAGCAGCGGCTCAACCTGATGGCCCTGGTACAGGCCCAGACGCAGGCTGAACGGTACACCCTGCTCACGGTGCTGCCGGTAGTAATGGGCGGCCCAGAAGCGCAGGCGGTCCAGGCTGCGCCAGGCGGCGTACTGGCCATCGGCAGCCTGGTCCTGGCGCTTGGCCTCGGCCAGCTCGCTCGCGATGCTGCCCAGCACCGCACGGTTGTTCAGGTACGACCAGCCCCACAGGCTGCACAGCACCAACCCGGCGAGGCTGGCACAGGCCACCCAGGCGGCCTTGCGCCGGCGCTCGCGGTGGTTGCTGGTGTACAGGGCCACCAGGTGCTGGTCGGGGATGATGACCTTGCGGAACAGGCTGTTGATGAACAGCGGCGCAGGCTGGCTGCCTGCGCTGACCGCCCCCTCGCCGTGTTCCAGGGCAAAACGCTCGGCAACATGCTGGCCATGGCTGCCCCACAGCGCTTCATCGGCCTGCAAGGCGGCAGTGAAGTAGAAGCCACGCAGCATTTCGGCATTCTGGTAGGGGTTGGCCCGCAGCAGGCTGTCGACGAACGCCTGCAGCCGTGGCTTGATTGCGGCCAGCTCCAGCGGGAAGCGGTAAGCGGCGTCGTTTTGCCGCGTTACCTGAATGTCCTGCTGCACCAGTTGCTGGCTGGCAACCTGCTGCCAGTACCGGGTCAGGTCGTCCATCGCCTGGCCAAAACGCTGGCCCCAGTCCGCCTGTTCGTAGCCTTTGTGCGCGAAGGTCTTGCCCATCACTTCGCCGCGCGCGGCCTCATCCAGCTGGCGATAGAAGGGGGTGAAGCCGGGTATCAGGTCGCACTTGGTGAATACCAGGTAGATCGGCAGGCGCACTTCCAGCAAGGCGCAGCTTTCCTGGATGCGTTCGCGCAAACGCTTGGCCACCCGCTGCTGGTCTTCGGCCGAGCCGTGCACAACGTCGGCGATGCTGACACTGACGATCAGACCGTTGAGCGGGCGGCGTTGCCGGTGCTGGCGCAGCAACTGCAGGAAGCCACGCCACTTGCCGGCCTCTTCCGGGCTGTTCATGTAGCGCCCGGCAGTGTCCAGCAGCACCGCTTCAGAGCTGAAGAACCAGTCACAGTTGCGCGTGCCACCCAACCCTGCGACGCGTGCACCTTCGCGCTCGGCGTAAGGGAAGTTGAGGCCGGACTGCAGGATCATGGTGCTCTTGCCAGCGGCGGGCTGGCCGATCACGAGGTACCAGGGCAGCGCGTACAGGGCGTCTTTGGCAGAGGTGCCGCGTGGCGTGTTCTTGTGCAGGCGCTCGATGCCCTGCAGCAGGCGCTCGCGCAACAGGCTGACCTCCTCGCGGTCGGCCGGCGTGGCATTGAGTACAGCCTGGTCGGCGTCGTCGCGCAGCAAGCCTTCGAGGTTGTGATGCTGGCCGGCGCCACGGTACAGCAGCAGGACGTAGCCCGCCGACAGCAGCAGGAAAGCCCCGATGCCAGCCAACAGGCTGTGCAGCGAAGCGAAGCCCAACGCGCTGCCGATCGCCCATACCAGGAAGATCACCAGGAAAAACGCCACCCCCAGCAGATAGGGTTGGTAACGCAGGCAGTAGTACTTGATCTTGTTCATACAGGCGTCGCATCCAGCGCATCGACGAATTGCTCGATAACGCGTTCAAGGGGTAGATCGAAGTCGTGTTGGCCGCGGGCCGATGCCGCAGGGCCCAGTAGCGCCAGATGCTGCTGGGCTTCGGCACAGCCGCAGAGCAGGCGATAGGCACTGCTGGCGTGGCGTGACGGGAAGCAGAACAGGCGCGGGTGCATGAAATCGTCTGCCAGCAGGCTCACGGCTGGCGTATCTGGCTGCCCGTTCATGTGGCACAGCCAAGTCAGCCACAGATCGGCTGTAGGGTTTTTCAAACCGCGCTCAGCGGGGAGGGGCAACTCAATGCCACCCTCGAAGTCACTGTGCAGCGCCGGCCGGCATGCGCGCAGCCGTGTCAAAGCGGCGGCGCTGTCGAAACCTGGCCAGGAGCCGTGCAGTGCACGCGCGATATCGGTGAAGCTGAAGTCACGCAGGAACTTGGCGTGCACCCGGCGGAACAGGTCCAGGTCCTGGGCTTGCAGTGGGCGCAAGGCCTTGACCCGTTCGAACAGGCGGGTGCCGTCGGCACCTTGCACGGCCTGGTGCAGCAAAGGCTTTATCTGTGCGCAGAACAGCTCGCCCAAGGTGAATGGGTTGCCCAGGGCCATGCCTTCCTTGCCCTTGAGCAGTTGGTAGATGAAGAACGGATAGCGCCGGTTACTGGCGTCACGCGAGCTCAACAGCCCGCCCAGCAGCCAGTTGCCATTGCGTGCGCGGTATGTGAAGAAGCACATCGGCAACCCATCGAACAGTGCCTGCCAGTCTTCGCGGTGGCGCATGGCCGCCAGCGAGGTCTGCAGCCAACTGTCGAATTCGCAGACTTCCTCCGCCGCGCCATGCAGGCTGACGAAGTCTGCGCTCGATGGCAGTTTGCCGAAGCAGCCGATCATTGGGCACTCCTGTCGTTGAGTGCGCTTAGGGCCTTGACCTGGCTCAGGTCGGTGAGTTTTACCCCACCGAAGTTGCGCACCACCAGGCTCACACGGCCATTGGCGGTGTTCCAGCTGAAGCGCTGCTGGATGCCGTCGAGGTCGTCGACGCGGGCGCTTTCGTTCATGCGCAGCAGGCCCCAACGCCCGGGGAAGTCGAACACCGTTACCCGTGCGCCACTGAGCGTTACCACATCCAGGCGAGCGCCCGGGGCATTGCTGGTGCCTGGCCAGGCGAAGCGGCTCCAGCTGCTGCGGCCGTTGCGGTAGTGCTGTTCCTGCCCATCGAGGGTGAACACGATGTCGGTGAAGTTGGCCGAGGGCTCCAGCATGATTTCAAAGCCGTTGTCGCGGTCTGACAGGCTGGCGATCACCTGGCCTACCGAACTGGCCCGGTCGATGCTGTTGAGCATGCCAGGGTTGACCAACGCCGGTGCCTTGCCATCACCTACGCCCAGACCTTCGCCGCCGGCGAGGTTGCCGATTTCGTTGCGTTTGAAGGCCGGCAGCAGCCCCGAGTCCGGGTCTACGAAACGTTGCAGGTCTTTGACCGAGGCTTCGTTGCGGCTACCACCGGCAATCGGGTAGCGGTGCGCCATGACCTGCTGCCAGGGCTTGGCGATCTGCTGCGCCCAGGCTTTGGCGATCTGCTGGCCGGCCGGGTCACGCAAGGTCGCCCAGGCGTACTGGATCGGCAGGTTGAACAAGCCTTGCAGCGAACGCGACAGGCTGTCCTGGCTGGTGTCGACGCTGGTTTCCACGTAATTGCGTACCGTGGTGACCTCGCTTGGCTGGCCTTCCAGGGTTTCGCTGATCAGCTGCTTGCTGCTTTTGCCGACATCCTGCGACCGCTGGATGTTGTTCATGCGGACCTTGAGCTTGCGCAGCGCCGCCAGGTAGCGGTCCATGATGGTGCTGTCGGCGCCTTCGGCGTTGTTCTGGGCGAATACCCGGGCAACCGGTTCGAAGCGCTTGGCGAGGCTGCCGTCGTCCACCGCCGGCAGGGCCGGGGCTACGTTGGCAGGCAGGCTGTCGTTGGCGTCGAACAGCCCGGTAACCTTGCTCCAGAAACCGTCATCACGACCAGTGCCGGCCGACGGTACTTCGCGTTTGACCGGCAGGTCCCACTGGGTATTGTCGTTCACAGCCTGCAGCAGGTTCTTTACGGGAGAGTGCTGAACGTCGCTCAAAAGCCCCAACTGCTGGGTCGCCGATGCCAGGTCGGCGAAGTGGCGCACGCCCACGCTACTGACCATCTTGTACCAGGCTTGGGTGTAATCGCGCTTGTAGCGGCTCATGAATTCGCGCACGAAGTTGGCCTTCTGCACCAGGGCATCGCCGCCGTCGCCGTCCAGTACCCAGTCGGACTCGTTGCGCAAGTTGCTCGATACCAGCTTGATCAGTTCAGGCTTGACGAACGTATCCCAGCCTTGGCGGGTATAGATCGCAGGTACCCCGGCCGACCCGTACAGCAGTGCGCGCCCAGGTTGAGGCACAAGGTCGTTGAGGCTCAGTGCCGGGAATTGGCGGCTGGATTCGAGTTGCAGGCGCAGGTATTCGCGATCGACCAGCGAACTGGAAATCATGAACGACTTGAGGTTCTGCCGGGTTTCGTTGATCAGTTGGTCGTTGCGTGGCAGTGAAGGCGCCTGGCCCTGCTCCAGCAACTGCACATACAAAGGAGTGTTTGCGCCGATCACGTCGGCGCTGGCGGGGGTGCCTTCGCCGGCCGCCGCGGCCCAGGCCTGTGGCAGGCTTGCGGCAATGAAGGCCGGGTCTGGGTGGGCGTCGGGTGCCGTCAGCAGCAGGTACAGTTTGAGCGTGTTGTAGGCATCGATGATCGAGGCGACTTGCTGCTCGTCAAGGCGCCCCAGCATCTCTTCGGACAACGACAGACCACCGGTGGTCGCGGACAGCTCGGCGGCATCGCTGGCTGTGGCCAGGTTGACCTTGGCCGCATGGGCGCCTGCGCGGGTGTTGGCCAGCGCGGCCTGCGCTTTGGCTGCAACCGCTGGGGCCAATGGCTTGGCGTTGCGTTTTTTCGGCGGGGCCGGGGTGAACTCCAGTGACTGGTTGATACCCGCGGCGAAGGTATTGAACGCGCGCATTTGCACTTGCAGGCTACGGGCGATCGGTTCCAGGGCCTGGCTGCGCAATTGCGCCAGATACGCGCTGCGGGTCACCTGGTCAACCGCCTCACCGTGGTACAGGCCGGCGCTGAGGCGCAGCGGCACGCCTTGTGTGCGATGCGACTCGACAGTGGCCATCTGCTCGCGCAGCACTTGCAGGCCTTTGCCCGCGGCCAACTGCTGCTGGCTGTCTTCGGCCTGGCCTATCTGGGCCAGCTGCAGGCGCAGATTGTCCAGCCATTGGCGGTTGTTGACGAACGACACTGCCTGCCAGCTGACAAGCAGCACGCCGGCGGCAACGGCCAGGCCCAGCAGCAGCGGGCTGAGCCCCGCTTGGCGGCCTTGGCGCGAGTGATACAGGCTCAGGTCACGGTCGGGGAAAATGACCCGGCGGAAGGTGTCGGTAATGAAGTAGCTGCGGTTGCCCGCTGCCGTGCCAGCCTGTTCGGCCTGGCCATCCTCGGCCGCCTGCAAGGCGAATTCGTCGGCGATGGCGTCTTCGTACACGTGCCCCAGTTGTTGCCCGGTCTGCAGGGCGCTGGTGAAGTACAGGCCGCGCAGCATCAGTGGGGCGCCGCTGCGCTGGCCGTGGGTGAAGTGCCCGAGGAACTGCTCGAGCACACCGCCCAGCGCGGCGAAGTATTGCGGGAAGTTCAGCAGCGTGCTGTCGGCTGCAGCGCCCAAGGCGATCACTTGTGCGTCGACGTGCTGGCGAATGTGGCTGTGCAGGTTGCCCAGGCGCGCCTGCAGCACCGCCTGCAGGCCTTGGTTGCGGATTTCCGACAACGCGAAGGTCATGCCCAGCGGTTGCTGGCGTTGGTGCAGGTCCAGGCCATCAAAAGCCTGGCTGAAGCCCGGCAACTGGTCGGTCTTGCTGAGCATCAGGTAGAGCGGTGGGTTGGTGTCGAGGCACTGGGCGTATTCTTCCACCCGGGCTACCAGCTGCGCTGCCAGGGCATCACGCTCTTCGCTGTTGGCGGCCAGCAGTTCGGGCAGGCTGACCACCAGCACCAGGCCATTGATCGCTGCCTTGCCGCGCTGCTTGCGCAGCATGCGCAGGAACGCCGAAAACTCGCTTGCCGACTGGTCGTCACGCAGGTAACGGCCGGCGGTGTCGATCATCACCGCGTCGGGGCTGAAATACCAGTCGCAGTGCTGGGTGCCACTTTCGCTGTCGTTGGCGGTGGCGATACTGGCTGACAGGCCGGAGTGGGTCAGCAGCGAAGTCTTGCCTGCCGCCGACATGCCGACCACCAGGTACCAGGGCAGGTCGGACAGCGCCGACTTGCCACCGCCGCCGGCGGAGCGGTCGGTGCGCAGCATGCTGATGGCATGCTTGAGGCGCTCGCGCAGTACCTGCTGGTCACGGAACTCGCCGGTGGCATTCCACGAGCGGTCGACTTCGATCTGCAGCAGGTTCTCCAGGTTGTGCTCGGCACGAATACGCTGGTACTGGCGCAGCACGACGGCCAGCAGGAAGCAGGCGCTGATGATGGCCAGGGCTTCGGGCAGGTGCTGCTGCAGCCACGGCAGCAGCGGCGACACCAGCCAACAGACCAACAGGCTCCCCAGCCACAGCAGTAGCAGCAGAACCCAGAAACTTTTCAAGAGGCGCAGTAATGTTTTCATGTCTTCCTGACTCGGCTACCTGAGGTGCACTCAGGCACTGAACAGCTGGCGGATTTGTTCGGAGAGGGCGGCGACGTCCTTGTCCAGCAACCAGTCAAGGGTCAGGTACACGGCGACGCAAACCAGCGCGATCAGCGCCAGGTACACCCACAGCGGCACTTCGTGGCGCAGCATCTGCGACACCTGGTCCGGCAGTGCCCAGTCCGGTGACAAGGCCTTGGGTGCCTTGCGGTAGCGGGCGATGTCCTGGCCGAGGGTGTTGGCCAGGTAACGCAGCTGGTCTTTCTGGCCAAGGCTGAACTTGCCCTCGAAGCCAAGCGCCAGGCACAGGTGATAAACCTCGAGCACATCGAGGTTCTGTTTGACATCGCCCCGCAGAGCCTCGACCTTTTCGAAAAAGCCTTCACCCGCCAGGTGCACGCCGAAATAGCGGAACTGCAAGGGTTGCAGCTCGAAGTGCTGGCGCAACGCGTTGTCGCCAGCGCGCAACACGCTTTCATCCAGGAAGGCGCAAAGCGCGTACTGGGTGTCCTTGACCTGTTCGGCGCTGTAGTTGGCGGCACGGGCGTCACGTTCAAGGTTGGCGAAGAAGCGTTCGACACTTCCTTCGAAGGCCTGCACCGAAGTGACCTGGCGGCCACGGCGCACGATCAGCGCCATGCTGATGAAGTCTTGCACCAGGTCCTTGAGCGACGGTTTGGCAGGGGTGGGCACGGTAGCGCCCTGTTGCAGTACGGCTTCGGTCATTTGAGCACCGCCATCAGTTCAAGCTTGAGGTTGGTAAAGGCGCTGGGCGCGTAGAAGCAGATGGTCTGGGCGTTCATCATTCGCTCATACACCTGGCCATGCGGCTCGATGGCGAAGTACTGATTGTCCAGGCGCACCGGGATCGCGTTGGGGAGCCGCGCGGCGTGGTTGAGGGTAACGCCGGGCATGGCACTGTTGACCACCACCTCGATGTCTTCGGGCGAGCCGATCTTGAAGGCCCGCGGCACCAGTTCCAGCAAGCTGGCACCGGGCATGTCGGCATGGACCGACACGTAGAAGTCGGCCTCGACCAGGCGCGGGTCGTGCAACTGCCCTTGCCAATACGACGGTTTGGTCTGGGTGAGGTTGATGACGATGCACTGGTTGGGCACGACGTTGTCCAGCATCACCCTGATCATCTCGTCCAGCTTGACCAGCGATGCGGCTGGGTCGTGGTGGTCGTACTCGGGGATGTCGGCCAGTTGAGTGTCGAGGGTGAAGGTCAGCAGGCCACCGGCAAGGTCGGCAAGGAACAGGTACAGGCGCTCTGGGTGCAGGCGTGGGTGGGCCAGCAGGTGGGCCAGTTGCGGGTGCGCCCGGTTGACGGTGTTCAGCAGCCAGAACAAGGTGACATCGCTGGAGCCGAACTCGGCGATCTGGTCGGCGCGTTCGCGGCGCCGGCCAGACAGTGCCTTGCTTTTGGCCTGCAAGGCGCCGAGCAGGCGCTTGCCAATGCCGGCCAGGCTGTCGGGCAAGCCGAGGGCGTGCCAGAAGTGGCGCCAGGGCTGGCTGTCGAGGGTTTCCAGCTCGAAGGCCGTGCCTTCCAGGGAAACGAACGGCGGGCGGGCAAGGGCGTCGTCCTGCCCCGGCAGCAGCCGTTCGGCGTCTTCCGGTGCGGTTGCGCCAGCCAGGTACTGGCCGATACTCAGCAGGCCGCCGCGCAGCGGGTCCAGGCTTACCTGGGTGAACTGCCCGCCGCGCAGTTGGCCGACGGCAGCAGCCAGGCTGGCCTGCCAGGCGAGGGCGGCGTTGAGGGCGGCCAGGTAATCCACGCCCAGTGCTTGCGGGCGCCCGCTGGCACGGCCGTGCACCGACATCAGGCCGCAGGCCGCTTGCTGTATGAACTCGCTGGTGCTCTCCAGGGGCAGACCTGGCGGTGCAACGAACCGCATGTGAACGGGGTGCAGATCAGGGTGGGCCAACTGCAGCGCGGCCCCTTCGGCCAGGCCGTCGAGGGCACGCAGGCCAAGGCACTGGCCGTGGTGTTGCAGGGCGCGGCTCAGGCCCTGCCAGCCGGGCAGGGAGGGGCCGCTGCGCCAGCCGAGGCTGGCGTCATCTAGCATACGGGACATGGCGGATCTCGCGGACAGGTTACGGGCGAGCAGGCTTCGCGGGCGGGCCCGCGAAGCAATGAACGGTGGGTCAGCCGCCGGCCACGGCGGGCAGTACGGTCAGCTGGTCACCGGGGCGGATAGGCGTGGCCAGGCCGTCGGCGAAGCGGATGTCGTCGTCGTTGACGTAGATGTTGACGAAACGGTGCACCTGGTCGTCTTTCACCAAGCGGGCCTTGATGCCGGGGTAGCGGCTGTCCAGGTGCTCGATGATGTGGCGCACGGTATCGCCCTGGGCCTGGACCTGCTTCTGGCCGTCGGTGAGTGGGCGCAGCAGGGTGGGGACGATCACGGAAACCGACATGCTTTTCTCCTTTTGGTACATGTTGTGCCGGGGGTGCCGGCAAGGGTCAGGGCTGGACGCACAGGGGCTCTTCGAACACCCGTCCGTCGATGATGCGAAAGCTGCGCGCGGCGTGCCGCGCCTCGCCCCAGGTCGAGACGATCAGGTAATGCACCTGGGGGTCGCTGGCCAGGGCGATATCCTCGCGGCTTGGCCAGGCTTCGCTGGCGGTGTGCGAGTGGTAGATCACCCGGCAGTCTTCGTCGCGCTGATCCAGCTCACGCCAGACCTGCAACTGCTCGCGCGGATCGAAGCTGAACCAGGTGGGGCTGGCGGCCTGGTTGCGCATCGGCACCACCCTGTGTGCAAGCGGCTCGCCGCTGGCGGCGGCAATCAGCCCACAGGCCTCGATGGGATGCGCGGCCTGGGCCAGGTGCCTTACCTGTTCCAGGGCCTGAGCGGTGATGCGCAGAACCATGCGGGCGCCCTCAATAGCTCGGCAGGGCCGGTTCCACTTCGCGCACCCACGCCAGCACGCCGCCTTGCAGGTCACGCACCCTGCCGTGGCCGAGCCGTTGCAGGTCGCCGGCCACGGCTCTGGAGCGCATGCCCGACTTGCAGGTGATCACCAGGTCGGTGTCGTGGCCGTAGCGCTCGACGATCTGCGTCGCCACCTGCGCAGACTTGGGCATGAGCACCGCGCCGTCGATGCGCACGATGTCCCATTCGGTCGGCTCGCGCACGTCGATGATCACCGGCGCGCGTCCGGCATCCTGCAGCGACTTGAGCTGCACCGCGCTGATCTGCGGCACGGGCGCTGCATCACTGGCAGCGGGTCGGTCCAGCCCGCACAACGCCTGGTAGTCGCCCAGGGCGGTGACCGGCTGGCGCTGCGGCAAACGGCGCAAGGGCAGCTCGCGGTAGCTCATCTGCAACGCGTCGTAGACCATCAGGCGGCCCAGCAGTGGCTCGCCGATGCCGGTCAGCAGCTTGATCGCTTCGGTAGCCATGATCGAGGCGATGGCCGCGCACAGCACTCCCAGCACGCCACCTTCGGCGCAGGAGGGAGCCAGCTCCGGCGGCGGTGGCTCCGGGTAGAGGTCGCGGTAGTTCAGGCCGCGACCGCCCGGGGCATTCTCCCAGAACACCGACGCCTGGCCTTCGAAGCGGAAGATCGAGCCCCATACGTAGGGCTTGTCGGCCAGGATGCAGGCGTCGTTGACCAGGTAGCGGGTGGCGAAGTTGTCGGTGCCGTCGAGGATCAGGTCGTAGCCGCTGAACAGCTCCACGGCCATGTCCGCCTCCAGGCGTTCGGTATGGGTGTGCACCTTGACCAGGGGGTTGAGGCGGGCGATGGCCTGGCGAGCGCTCTCGGCCTTGAGCTCGCCGAGGGTGTCGACGCTGTGAATCACCTGGCGTTGCAGGTTGGACTCGTCGACCCGGTCGAAGTCGATCACGCCCAGGGTGCCGATGCCGGCTGCGGCGAGGTAGAGCAGGGTCGGCGAGCCCAGCCCGCCGGCGCCGATCACCAGCACCCTGGCGTTCTTCAGGCGGCGCTGGCCGAGTACGCCGATGTCGGGAATCAACAGGTGACGGCTGTAGCGGTTCACTTCTTCGCGGCTGAGCTCGGCTGCGGGCTCGACCAGAGGCGGTAAGGTCATATCGCTTTCTTCCATTCAGTAGATACGAACTGGAACCATTTTCAATTGTGTGGGCCGCCGGTTCAATCCGCCGAGCGGCCCGATTCGTATGGCAAAGCGCGGTAAAACTATGGGTTTTGTCGGCGGGGCGGTGGCAGGGCGCAAAGGGGCTGCGTGGCAGCCCCCGTGGCTCAGGACTGGAACGTGGCCAAGTCCTCGCAGACGCTGGCGAAGGCGCTCAGAAAGCGTTCGGCTTCGTCGCGCGTGAGCACCAGCGGCGGCTGGATACGCATCACCCGGTTGTTGTTGGCGGTAACGAAGGTGAGCACGCCATGTTCCTCGGACAGCTTGGTCATGAAGCGCAGCACGAACATGTCTTCCAGGTTCTGCTCCAATGCCTGGGCGGCGGCCTCCAGGTGCGCGCGGGCAGCGCCCGACAGCATGCGGTAGGTGGCCATGGCCTGGCCCGGTATGCGCCCTGCCAGTTCCTTGACCAACGCCTGCACGCCGCCGCGCATGTCCTGGTGAAACTCGATCGCCAGCATCAGCCCGCGGCCGCGCACCGCCACCAGGAATGAGTAGCGGTCCACCAGGCGCTGCAAGCCGGCCTGCAGAAACGCCCCCACTTCGGCGGCATTGGCACACAGGCCGTCCTGCTCCAGCACATCCAGCGCCGCCAGGGCCGCGGCGGCAGCGAAGTTACCGCCACCGAAGGTCGAGGTGTGCAGGGCGAAGCTGTCGATATCGCCATAGGCACGTTCCCACACGGCGTCGCGGGACAACGTGGCACCGATTGGCACCAGGCCGCCGGACAGCGACTTGGAAAGCACCATGATGTCTGGCGCGGTATTGTCCCACTCACAGGCGAACAGCTTGCCCGTGCGGCCCAGGCCGGTCTGGATCTCGTCCAGTATCCACAGGCAGTCGAACTCATCGCACAGCGCACGAACCCCAGCCAGGTAGCCAGGCGGTGGCAGGATCACGCCGCCTTCGCCCTGGATCGGCTCGACGATGAAGGCAGCCACGTCGCCGTGCTCCAGGCGCCTGCGCAACGCGTGCAGGTCGCCGAAGGGCAGGCTGTCGCAGCGCGGCAGCAGGGGCTCGAAGGGGGTGCGGTGCTTGGCCCGGCCGGTCACCGACAGTGCGCCCAGGGTCTTGCCGTGGTAGCCGTTGTCGCAGTAGACCACGCTGCGCTTGTCGCTGGCGGCCAGGGCCAGTTTCAGTGCCGCCTCTACCGCCTCGGTTCCGGAGTTGCTGAAGAACACCCGGTTCAGCCCACCGGGTGCCAGTGCCGCCAGGCGCTGGGCCAGCAGGCTGGCGTGCAATGGCGCCGAGAGGTACTGGATGAAGGTGGGAAATTGCGCTTGCAGGTAGCCTTGCAAGGCCTGGCTGATGGCCGGGTGATTGTGGCCGGTGTTGAGGCAGCCGTAGCCGGCGACGAAGTCGAGAAAGCGCCGGCCGTCCAGGTCGGTGAGCCAGCAGCCCTGGCCCTGGCTGAACACCCGCTCGATGTGGTTGAACCGGTAGAACTCCCGCAGCACCGGGTTGATGTGCTCGGCGAAGCTGTTGAGCACTTCGCGGCGCAAGGCCAGGGGCTCGTCGGTCGCGTCGCTGGCGCGTAGCGCACGGCGCGGGTGGTGGTGGCGGTGCAGGCGGTCGAAGGCCTCGCTGGCGAGCACTTCGCCGTCATGGCTCATGGGCGAAGGGCTGAAGCCGTGACGCTCGGCGATGCGGCCGATCTCCAGCACCTTGTGCACCGGCAACTCACGGCCCAGGGAGAATGGCTCGGCGCGGCCCTCCAGCGCCAGGATCATGGTTTCGGCCAGGCAGCCATTGAGGCTGCGCTTGGGCTCCAGGCCCAGGCTGCGCAGCCCCAGGTGCACGGCGGGGCTGGCGGAGACCAGGCCGGCGTCCACCAGCAGGATGTCGCGGCGCTGGTGGGGCACGTCCATCACGTCCTTGGGCAAGGCGGCATCCAGCACCACCGAGCCTGGCAGCAGCCGGCGTGGGTCGATCAGGCCGCCGCTGGAGGTGGCGGCTACATAGAAGCGCACCTGGGCGTAACAGTCTTCAAGGTTGTCGTGCAGGGTGACCTGGGCGTGGTACTGGCTGGGCAGGTATTCCAGGTGCGCCTGGGCCTGCTGGGCGTTGCCCCGGTGCACCAGGCGCAGCCGGCAGCCCTGTTCGGCCAGCAACCGCGCCACGGCCAGGGCGATCGACCCGGGGTAGCCGAGTACCGCCACTTCGGCGTCCGCTGCGGCGATGCCCAGCAGGCGCAGGCTGTCCATCAGGTTGGCGTAGGCGGCGAAGGCGGTCAGCGAGTTGCCGGTGGTAACCGCCACCTCGGCCTGCTGCATGGTCGCCACGCCGCGGTTGCCGACGATCGCGGTAAAGCCGCCCAGGCCCACCAGTTCGGCGCCTTCGGCCTTGAGCGCGGCCACGCCCTGCAGCACCCGTTCGGCAATCGCGCGCGGCTGGCGCAGCATCTGCTCGGCGGTCAGCGGCATGAACTGCAGCATTCCCGAGCACTCGGCGCCACAGGCGCTGACGATGCGCCCGAAATCGATGAACGGCACCAGGTTGCGCTGCTGCCAGCGCTCGGCCTGGTAACCCCAGGCCTGTTCTTCCAGGGTGCGGTCGAGCATGTCCACCAGCTTGACCTGATGCAGCAGGCCAGTGGAGGTGGGGTGGGCAATGAATCCGAATTTCATCAGCAGTTTTCCATGTTCAGGCGGCTCCAGGCGGTTTCCGAGACCAGGCTCAAGCCATCGCCCTCGGAGTTGTGGCCCAGCCATACGTCGAAGAAGTTCAGGCGCCCCGGCGCAGTCAGCGCCTGGCGCAGGGTGTCGGGGCAGAACTGCAGCAGGCGGGCGCGGCAGACACGCAGCGGGCCGAACGCGCGCTCTTCCCACAGCGGCCCCTCGGCCAGCGGCACGTTGACCTGGCTGGCGCCGTGGCAGGCATAGCGTTTGTCCAGGTAGGTCTGGATCATCGACAGCACGCCGTTGGCCAGGTACATCACCGTGACGTTGCGCTGGCCGGCATCGGCGCTGCTGGCCAGGCTCATCGCCAGGCGCTGCTCGATGTCCGGCACCAGGGCGCGGGCACCGTCGCCGATGAACGCCAGCACATGGCGCTCGTCGTTCAGGGCTATGTAGGGCAGCGACATCAGTGCATCGCCCATCAGCGCCCGGCCGTACCAACCGGAGAAGCCGGCGTCGGTACGGGGCAGGTTACGCAGGGCCGACAGGCTGCAACGGCCCACGTCGTAGACACCGGTGTAGCGGTAGCCATCGCGCTCGATCAGCTCGCCAAGCAACTGGCCGAAGCGATGAAAGAAGTAGTTCGGCGTCATCGGCAGGGTTTCGATCTGGTCGCTGGGCAGCACCTCGCGGGTACGCTGCAGCCTTTGCAGCCGCTCGCGGCGGGTGCGCAGCAGCGCGGCCGGTACGGCCAGGCGCGGCTCCAGGTAGTCGAGCACCCTGTTCAGGGCCAGCGGCACTGGCAGCTCGCAAAACGGCGCGATATGGCCGGGCTGGTGGTTGACCTGGGCAATGTGGAACAGCCTGGGCAGGCGACCTTCCGAGTAGGGCGTCGCGGACTGGTCGATCTTGCTTTTGACGAACATCAGCCAGGGTTTGCCCGGCTCGTTGTCGGTGCCTTCGAGAAACGCGTGCACGCGGCGGCTGAATCCGTACATCGACAGCGGCCCGAGGTAATTGGGCACCGGCTCCTGGTCCTGATAGGCGCATACGCTACCGGGTGCGACAATGCTGTCGGCCAGCGCGATGCCAGCGCGGCGCGCCAGTTCGACCACCCGCTGGCGCTCGTCGGCAGCCAGCCGCCCGCATTGCCAGAGCAGGCGCGAAGGCGTGTGGTTGATCACCTCCAGCAACTGCTCCAGCGCCGCCAACTCCGGTGCCGTAAGCGCCTGCTGCGTGGCGGCGGCGGGCATGGGCGGGGGCGGGCCTTCCAGCTGCGCGCGGGATTCGAGCACCGCCTGGGTGGCAAACAGGAAGGTCGGCGCCGGGCGTTGGTCAAGGGCAGCGAAGGCCTGTTCGACACAGGCCGCGGCTTCATCCGGGCGGCGCACGAAGCGCTGCCACAGGCCGCGGGCGGCGATGACCTGATGGCCATCGTTGTCGGCGTCCAGGGTGCCCTGGAAGGCGAACCAGACCGATTCCGGCGAGTCGGCGCACACCACCAGGCCCGGCGCACCGGCGCGCTTGAGGTTGGCCAGGGTGCCGCGCATCTCGTCAAGCATGCCCGAGGTCATCACGATCACGTAGGCCCGTTGGTACAGCTGCCAGCCGGCCAGGGCGCTGACGGCCAGGGCGTGCTCGTTGCAGGCGCTGTGGAAACCGCAGGCGGTTGGCCGCAGCAGCTCGCCCAGCGAGTCGAGCAGGCCGGCGACCATGGAGCCGGTGAAGAAATGGCAATCCCAGGCCTGGCCCCAGCGTTGGGTCATGCGCTGCTGGATGTCGCGGGCCAGGCTCACCGGCTCAGCCGATTGCAGGGTGGTGCGTGCCAGCAAGCGGTTGCAGTAGGCGTGCTCGAGGTGGTCGACGAACAGGCGCAGCAGGTCGGCGCGGCGCAGCGCCCGGTCTTCGTGGGGCACGCGCAGCAGGCGGTTGCCGCCCAGGCGGGTCAGCCAGTGCTGCAGGTGCTGCGCATGGCACAGCAGCACGGCGCTGCTGGGCGAGCGGCGGGCTTCGGGCTGGGTGTCGAGCAGGGCGCCCAAGGGGTCGTGCTCGGGTTGCGCTTGCAGGTCACGGGTGTCCAGCAGCACGTGGTCGCAGGGGCAGGCGGTAGCCAGCGCCGCCTGGGCCTGGGCAAGGTCGTCGAAGGCCAGCAGTTGCAGGGCCAGCGCACCTGGCTTGGCCTGTTGGCGCAGGTAGGCTTCGGCCTGGCCGGCGACCTGGCGGTACAGGCTCTGCAACTGGGCGTCGGGCCAGTGCTGGCTGGCGTGCGGGGTCTCATGCCCCAGCCAGTGGTTGAGCCGGTCGAGCACGGCGCTGACGTCGGCCCGTAGCGCCGGATCGCGGCTGATCAGGCAGATGCCGTAGCGGTGTGGCTTCATGGTTTGCCCTCAAGGGTGATGGAAGCGGTGCCTGGGGCGGCGTCGCCGGGGGTGCGCAACAGGGCGTCGGTGCTGCGCGCGATGCTGTGGCGCACCCGCCACGCCAGTACCAGCGCCAGCGCCAGGCCAGCGCCCAGGCTGGCCAACAGGCCGCCATAGCCCAGGCGGTCGAGCAGCAGGCCGGCGAGCACCGGTGCAGCCAGACGGGTGACCACGAACAGGCTCGACTGCAGGCCATAGTCGCTGGCGCTGCGTTGCTGGCGGCTGAAGAACAGGGTCAGGCCGAACATCAGCGCCGACACCGCCCCCATGGCCAAGGCCAGCAGTAATGCACCGGCGATCAGCCAGGGCTGGCCCAGCCGCAGCCACACCGCCAGGCCCAGCACCCCCAAGGCCAGCAGCGCCGCCAGCAAGTACAGGACAATCGCCCGTGCCGTGCCCAGCAGCGGAATCAGGCGCCCGCCCACCAGGCTGGCAAATGCGCCCAGCGTGCCCCCGGCAATGCCCACCAGCCAGGCCACCTGCTCCAAGGCCATGCCCTGGTCGAGCAGCAGGGGTTTAAGGTACAGCCAGGCCGCCCCGATGAACGGGAAGGCGCTGAGCAGCAACCAGGTCCACTGGCGTGCCGCCGGCTGGCCGAAAAAGCCGGCCCAATCGGCCACCAGGCCCGGTGCCATGGCTGCCGGTGTGGGCACGCTCGGCAGGCGCCTGGCGACGAGCAGCAGCGCCAGCACCCCCAGTGCCAATGCCGCGCCCATGATCACGAACGGCGCCTGCCAGCCCAGGCGCGACTGCACCAGCAACATCGCGCCGCCGCCCACGATCGCACCCACGAACAAGGCCGCGGCGCGGATGCTGCCGGCACGCACCTGTTCGTGGCGCGGCAGCCATTGCACCGCCAGGGCATTGAGTGGGATGTCCATCCAGGTGGCGACGATGCTGATGGCGAAGGTCATGGCGAACAGCGCCAGGCGCTGTTCGATGAGGTTGTCGCGGGCGATCAGCGCGTACAGCACGATCAGCACGCCACTGAGCAACGCCAGCCAGCGCGGCAACGGCGAGCGCCCCAGGCGCACCCGCTGCACCGGCACGGCCATGAGGAACTTGAATACCGCCGGCAGCCCGGCCAGCTGGAACAGACCGATCTCGGTCCCGCTCCAGCCGTATTGGCGCATGACCAGCGGCAGGCCGAACATCAGGTAGATGCTCGGCACAGCCAAGGCCAGGTTGAGCCAGCCGAACAGCAGTTGCAGGGCGATGACAGGGGGGCGGGTCATGGTGTCACTCCTTGGCCTTGCGGGCGATGACTGCCGTTACCGGCGTTAGTGGGTAGCGCACGCCATCGACCTGCTCTACACCACGCCAGCCGCTGTCGCGCAGCAGCTGCGCCAGCTCGCCCTCGGCCAGTACGTGGCGGCCTTGCAGGCGCATGTGCAGGTAGTAGGGCAGCACCTGGGCCGCGACCTGACGAGCCTGGGGCACTTCAGCCTGGCAGCACACCAGCAGGCCACCGGGCGCGAGCGCCGCGTGCAGGCGCTGCAAGGTGGCCGGCAGGTCGTCGACGAAGTGCAGCACCGACGAGCACCAGATCAGGTCGTAGCCGCTGCCGATGTCGTCGCTGTTCAGGTCTGCGCCGCGCGCGCTCAGCCGGGCGCCCAGGCCGGCGGCGGCGATATTGTCGGCGGCCACCTGTGCCGTCTCGGGGTATTCGAGGACCACGCCGCTGAGCGCCGGCAGTTGCCGGGCCAGGGCGATGGCCACCAGGCCCGGCCCGCCACCGAGGTCGAGCAGGCGTTGCAGGCGTGGGTACTCCGGCAGGCTGGCCAGCAAGGCACAGGCGCTGTCGCAGGTGACCGCTCGTTGTTCCTGGGCGATCTGCAAGCGCGCGGCATTGGCCCACCCCTGGTCGAGCTGGGCGGTACTCGGCGCCTGGCGCGGCACGCCCGTGCGCAGGTAGCCGTCCAGTTGTGCGCCGGTTTCCCGCAGCACGCGGTGGCGGAACATCAAGGCATCGCCGCAGTACTGGACCGCGTCGCTGCGCAGGTGGCGGTCGGCCAGCGGGCGATTGCGGTAGCGCGCCGGGCGCTGAGCATGGCGTTCGAGCAGGTCCAGGCTCCACAGCAGTTCGAGGAAGTAGTCGGTGCTCTCTGCATGCCAGTCCAGGGCCTGCGCCACCTGGGCGGGGGCGATGTATTGCTGCAGGTGATCGAACAGGCCGTGTGCCAGCGCCAGTTGCAAGGCGTCGGCCGCCAGCCCTCCCAGTTGCAGGTCCCAACAGGCTTGCAAGGGGTGGGTGGCGGTGGGGTGCGGGTCGCGGGGGCGGGGTGCAAGTCGGGTCACGGTAACTTCCTGTAGTTGTCGCGTGTGTGGCCGTTGCGGGCCCACGGATAAGGAACGAAACGGGGCATGGCCGAATCAGCTCAAAGGGTGGTATATATTAAATAAGAATCATTCACATAAAATATGCGAGCCGGAGCCGTTTCTATGCGGTGCGACGGCCGCAGATCCTCAGGGATGTCTTCATGAACACGAGCAACGCCACCTGCCGCCTGGGCCTGGACCAGCCCCGGCACCGTTCGCTGAGCGCCGACGGGCGCCTGCGCCTGCAACTGGACGAAGCCTACGGGCAGTGCCACACCGACCTGCTGCAACTGGAGCAAGGCCTGTCGCTGGGGCGCCTGCATTACCACCCCACACGCCCGCTGGTGGAGGAGACCTGCGGGCCGCATGACGGCCACGTGATGGTGGTGACGGTGGGGCTGCAGGGAAAATCCGGCTTCATCGGCCAGGACGGCAGCAGCCTGGCGTTCGAGGCGGGGCACACCACCATCACCGCCTTCCGTGCCACGCCTGGCGAGCGCCGTTACCAGGCCAATGAAACCGCTTCGCAACTGCGCGTGGTGATCGACCACGCGACGCTGTGCAAGTACGTGGGCGAGGCACGCGCCACTGAAGTGCTGGGCAGCGGCCGGTTGCACCGCCTGGATTTCCGGCCCAGCTCCCAGGCCGCCCAAGCCCATGCCGCCGCGCTGGTGCGCTACCTGCAACCGGGCGGTCTGGACCCGGCCCACCGGCTGGACCTGCATATCCATACCCTCAGCCTGCTGGCCGAGCAGTTCAACCTGCTGGCGCCGCCGCCCAGCACCGCTGCGGCCTTGAGTACCAGCGACGTGCAGCGTATCGAGCGGGCGCGCAACCTGTTGTGCGAGCAACTGGACAAGCCGTTGACCGTGGATTACCTGGCCACGGCGGTGGGCATGAACGAACACAAGCTCAAGGAGGGGTTCCGTTACCTGTTCGACACCACACCGGCACGCATGCTGCTGGAGTTGCGCATGCGCAAGGCCATGACCTTGCTGGAGGCCGGGCAACAGGTGGCGCAGGCGGCGTGGCAGGTGGGGTACAAATACCCGAACAACTTCACCGTGGCGTTCACCCGCTATTTTGGCCGGTCACCGAAGTCGATCTTCGGGCGCAAGCGCTGAGCCCGGTCAGGGCGCCGCTGCAGGCCATGGCGAGGGTCGCAGCGGCGCGCCACCGCTACAGCTCGAAGCTGACCCTCATCCCCACCTCGCGTGGCGGGCTGTACACGGTCACAGCGCCATTGAGCAATCCCTGGGCGTCGTAGCGCTTGTCCAGCAGGTTGTCGACGTAGGTGCTGACGGTGTACTGCCCGAAGCGGTAGCCAGCGCTCAGGTCCACCAGGCCGTAGCCGGGGCGCCGATAGGTATTGGCAGCGTCCAGATACACCTTGCCCACCGCACTCAGCGCGCCCTGTACGTACCAGCCGGCATCGGCGTCGTAACGCAGGCCCAGGTGGCCGGTGAAGTCCGGGGCGAACGGGTTGCGGTTATCCTCGTAGTCGTTGCTCCCCTCGCGGAACCGCTCGAAGCGTGTGCGGTTCAGCCCCAGCGCCGCAGTGAGGGTCCAGCGTTCGCCCAGCAGGTATTCCAGGTCCAGGTCCAGGCCGGTGGAGGTCGCCGCCGCCGCATTGGTGATGTACACCAGCCCCTGCTGCACCAGTTGCTGCACCTGCATGTCACGCACCTGCATGCGGTACAGCGCCGCCGAGTAGCGCAGGCGCTGGTCCGCGGTCAGGCCCTTCAGGCCCACCTCAAGGCTGCGCACCTGCTCCGGGTCGTACGCCGGGTTGCCGGCGCTGCTGGCGAAGGCATTGAAGCCGCCCGCACGCATGCCCTGGCTGTAGCTGACGTAGGCCTGGGCATCGTCGCTCAGCGCATACTGCAATGCCACCTTGGGGGTGAAGTGCTGCCAGCTGTCGGACTGGTTGCGGTTGCCTGCCGGGTCGATCCAGGCACGTGCGTACTCATAGCGGCCACCCAAGGTCAACGACCAGGCCCCGGCCAGCGGCTGCAGCCATTGGCCGAAAAGCGCGGCGGTATTGCCACCCAGGCCGGCCTGGGTACGGCTGAGCCCCATCGGCAGTTTCTGCTGGTAATCCAGGTCGTGGTCTTCACGGTCGGCGTACGCGCCCAGCAGCCAGCGGCCTTGCCCGTGGCTGCCACTTAGGCGCAGTTCCTGGCTCAGGGTTTCGAGGTGGTAGTCGCGGGCCAGGTGCATGAGGTCGCTTGGCTGGAAGTCGGTGTCCTGGCGTAGACGGTCGTCGAACACGCTGCGTGCGGTGATCGAGCGCAGTTCCAGGTCGCCGCCCAGTTGCCGGCGCAGGTCCAGCGACCAGGTGTCGCCGCTGGAATGGTTACGCCCGGCCAGCCCGGAATTCACTGCCCGGTCGGGGCCCGTGCGGCTGCCCCATTGGGCGGCCTGGTCGCGGTATTTCAGGGTGCTGTAGCGCAGGGTCGCGTCGGTGAGCGCATCCGGCGTCCAGCGCAGGGTCAGGCGGCCGCTCTGGCGCTCGCGGTCGTCGGTTTTGCCACCGGCGAAGTCGTCGTCCAGGTAGCCGTCCTGGCTTGTCCATTGGCCAGCGGCACCTGCATACAGGGTGCCTTCTATCAGCGCGGTGCTCAGGTCGGCGCTGACCAGGCGCTTGTCACGGCTGCCCAGCCCGGTTTCCACCCGGGCGTAGTCGGCGTCGCCCGGCTGGCGCGTGAACACGCTGAGCACGCCGGCCTCGGCGTTGCGACCGTACAGTGCCGATTGCGGACCGCGCAGGATCTCCACGCGCTCGACGCCCACCAGGTCATTGTCGAAGCCTTGGCCGCGCAACACCGGCACGCCGTCGACCAGCATCAGCAGCGAGTTGGAGAAGGCCGTGGCATTGGAGGTCAGGCCGCGCACCACCGGCAGTTGCGTACCCGACTGGCCAAAGGGCTGGAAGGTGAACCCCGGGGTGCGCCGCACCAGTTGTTCCAGCGAGTCCACCGGTGTGCTCTGCAGGGTCCGGGCGTCGATCACCGAGAGGCTGGCAGGCAACTGGTCGCGGGCTTGTTCAAGCTTGTCGCTGGCCACCACCGTGTCTTCCAGCACCAGCCGTTCGCTCGCGCTCGTCGGCGTCATACCGCCTGCGACCACCAGCCCTGTGAAAACCCCCACCAGCGTTGTTCTGGCCATGCCCGTTCCTCGATGTTGGCAACGCGCACCCCGCACGGGCACGCAACGGCCGGCATTGTAGCGCCTGACCGAGAATCATTCGCGTCTGTAACCTATGCGCCAGCGACGGTTTCCTATGCGTGGCCGCGGATGGAGCACCACCAGCACCAGGCTTTTGTTCCGCAGCATGAAACCAGTTTCGGTTGTGTGCCACGGCAGGCCAGGTTTAGCTGGCAGCCAGCACGACCTGCCTCACCCGTCGTGACCTCAAGGCGAACAACAAGAACGGGAAACCACCCGCACAAGGAGACTGCACATGTCCCGACATCAGCACATCCTGGCCTGGCTGAACGATGTGGCCAGCGACTTGCACGCGATCCGCCATGATATTCACGCCCACCCGGAACTGGGCTTCGAAGAAAACCGCACCTCAGCGCTGGTCGCCCGCCACCTGGAACAATGGGGCTACGAGGTGCACACCGGCATCGGCAAGACCGGCGTGGTGGGCGTGCTGCGCAATGGCAGCAGCCAGCGCCGCCTGGGCTTGCGTGCCGACATGGACGCGTTGCCCATTCATGAGACCACCGGTGCCGCCTACAGCAGCCAGCACCAGGGCTGCATGCACGCCTGCGGCCACGATGGGCATACCACCATGCTGCTCGGTGCCGCCCGTTACCTGGCCGCCACCCGGCAGTTCGACGGCACACTGACGCTGATATTCCAGCCGGCGGAAGAGGGGCAGGGTGGTGCCGAGGCGATGCTGGCCGATGGCTTGCTGACGCGTTTTCCCTGCGATGCATTGTTCGGCATGCACAACATGCCAGGGTTGCCCGCGGGGCAGCTGGGCTTGCGGGAAGGGCCGATGATGGCTTCGCAAGATCTGCTCACCGTGACCCTGGACGGCGTGGGGGGCCACGGCTCCATGCCGCACCTGACGGTCGACCCGCTGGTTGCCGCCGCCAGTGTGGTGCTGGCATTGCAAACCGTGGTGGCGCGCAATATCGATGCCCAGGAGGCAGCGGTGGTGACGGTGGGGGCCCTGCAGGCCGGCGAAGCGGCCAACGTGATCCCGCAACAGGCACTGCTGCGCCTGAGCCTGCGGGCGCTGGATGCTGAAGTACGGGCGCAGACCCTGCAGCGGGTGCGGGCGATCATCACCCACCAGGCTGAAAGCTTCGGCTGCCGCGCCAGCATCGAGCACCGCCCGGCGTACCCCGTGCTGGTCAACCACCCGGCAGAAAACGCCTTCGCCACCCAGGTAGCCGTGGAGTTGCTGGGCGCCGACGCGGTGGATGCCAACACCCGCAAGCTGATGGGCAGCGAGGATTTTGCCTGGATGCTGCAACGCTGCCCGGGTGCCTACCTGTTCATCGGCAACGGCGTCGCGGGGCCCATGGTGCACAACCCCGGCTACGACTTCAACGACGACATCCTGCTGACCGGCGCTGCCTACTGGGGCGCGCTGGCAGAGCGCTGGCTAGCACCGGCCTGATCCTGCCGTTTTACCGACTGCCGCTGGAACCCGGGTGCGACCGTGCCCGGGCGATCACCCAAACACCGTGTGGAGTGCTCCCTATGCAGACTTCGAGTAATGGCGTGTCACGCACCCGCCAAGTGGTGGCTGCCGTCATCGGCAACGCCCTGGAGTGGTATGACTTTATCGTGTACGGCTTTCTGGCCAGCATCATTGCCCGGCAGTTCTTCCCCTCCGACGATGAATACGCCTCGCTGCTGATGGCCCTGGCCACCTTCGGTGTCGGCTTTTTCATGCGCCCGGTGGGCGGTGTGCTGCTGGGCATGTACGCCGACCGCAAGGGTCGCAAGGCGGCGATGCAACTGATCATTCGCCTGATGACCGTGTCGATCGCCATGATCGCCTTTGCCCCCGACTACTTGGCCATTGGCATGGCCGCGCCGCTGTTGATCGTGGTGGCGCGCATGCTACAGGGCTTTGCCACGGGCGGTGAGTACGCCAGCGCCACGGCATTCCTGGTGGAGAGTGCCCCTGCCCACCACAAGGGCCTGTACGGCTCCTGGCAACTGGTGGGGCAATGCCTGGCGGTGTTCGGCGGTGCGGCAATGGTGGCACTGGTTACCCACCTGTGCTCGCCTGCGGCGCTGGACAGCTGGGGCTGGCGTATCCCGTTCGTGCTGGGCCTGCTGATCGGCCCGGTAGGGCTGTGGATTCGCAAGCACATGGAAGAGCCCGAGGCGTTCATCGAGGCCCGCCGCCAGGCCAAGGGCCGTTCGCCCAGCCTGCTGCAGGTGCTGCGTGAACACCGGCGCAGCCTGCTGGTGGCCATGGGCCTGGCTTCTGGCGCCACAGTGTCGTTCTATGTGGTGCTGGTGAACATGCCGACGTTTGCCCACAAAAGCCTGGGCCTGCCGTTGGACGAGGTGCTGCTGGTGCAGATGCTCGCGGTGGGCCTGATGACGGTGGTCATTCCACTGGCCGGGGCACTGTCGGACCGTTTTGGGCGGCGGCCGGTGCTGATGGCCTTCACCCTGGCATTCTTCGTGATGGTCTACCCGCTGTATGTCTGGGTCGCCGCTGCGCCATCCCTGGAGCGCCTGCTGGTCATGCAATTGCTGCTGTGCACGGCCATCGGCGGCTTCTTCGGCCCGGCGCCGACTGCCCTGGCCGAGCAGTTCCCGGTCGAGGTGCGCTCCACCGGCGTGTCGGTGGCCTATAACGTGGCCGTCATGGTATTCGGTGGCTTTGCCCCATTGATCGTGACCTGGCTGACCCAGGCGCTGGGAACCCCGGTGGCGCCATCGTTCTATGTACTTTTTGCCTACCTGCTGACCTTGTTGGCTACCTACTGCCTGAAAGACGCACCCCGGGCGGGCAACCGGGCTGCCTTCAACCTTGGAGTGAAACCGTGAAGCCGCTTGTCATCGACCCCATTGTCGCCCTCGGCGCCGAAGCCTTGTCCCAGGCCATACACGCCCGCCAGCTGTCGTGTCGCGAGGTGATGCAGGCCTACCTCGTGCACATCGAGCGCTGCAACCCACGGGTCAATGCGCTGGTCTCGTTGCGCCCGGCCGCGGCACTGCTGGCCGAGGCCGACCAACGGGACCGCGAACTTGCCAGCGGCCATTCACGCGGCTGGATGCATGGCATGCCCCAGGCCATCAAGGACCTGGCGGCCACGGCCGGGCTGCGGACCACACTGGGTTCGCCGCTGTTCGCCGACCAGGTTCCCCAGCACGACGCGATCAGTGTGGCGCGGGTGCGGGCCAGTGGCGCCGTGATCGTGGGCAAAAGCAACGTGCCCGAGTTCGGCCTGGGGTCGCAGAGCTACAACACCTTGTTCGGCACCACCACCAATGCCTACGACCCGACACGGGTGGCAGGGGGCAGCAGCGGTGGCGCGGCGGCGGCACTGGCCATGCGCCTGCTGCCGGTGGCCGACGGCAGCGACATGATGGGCTCGTTGCGCAACCCGGCGGCGTTCAACAACGTGTTCGGCCTGCGCCCATCGCAGGGGCGGGTGCCCCACGGCCCTGCGCCGGAATTGTTCGTGCAGCAGTTGGCCACCGAGGGGCCGATGGGCCGCAGCGTGACCGATGTGGCCCGGCTGTTATCGGTTCAGGCCGGGGCAGATGCACGGGCACCGCTGGCGCTGAGCGAAGGCCGGCGCGATTTCGCTGCCGGCTTGCAGCGCGATCTGCGCGGCGTACGGGTGGGCTGGCTGGGGGACTACAACGGCTACCTGCCGATGGATGACGGGGTGATGAGCCTGTGCGAATCGGCGTTGGCCGACTTTGCCGAGCTGGGCTGCCGGGTCGAGGCCTGCCAACCGGCATTCGACCTGGCTCGCTTGTGGCAGTGCTGGCTCACGCACCGCCACTTCCTGGTGCATGGCAACCTCAGCGCAGCCTATGCCGACCCGGCCCGGCGCACACTGCTCAAGCCCGAAGCACAGTGGGAGGTGGAAGGCGGCTTGCAGTTGAGTGCTGCAGCGCTGTACCAGGCTTCGCTGGACCGCAGTGACTGGTACCGCGCCATGGCTGAGCTGTTCGAGCATTACGATTTCCTGCTGCTGCCATCGGCCCAGGTGTTCCCTTTCGATGCGGGCCTGCCATGGCCGCAGCGGGTAGGCGGGCGGCCCATGGACACCTACCACCGCTGGATGGAAGTGGTGATCGGGCCGACCCTGGCCGGCTTGCCGAGCATGAGCGTGCCGATCGGTTTCAACCCTGGCGGCTTGCCCATGGGCTTGCAGATCATTGGCCCGGCCCAGGCAGACCATGCCGTGTTGCAGTTGGCCTATGCCCATGAACAACTCACCGGCTGGGTGCAGCGTTGCCCGCCGCCCAGCCTGCAGGCGCCATGAGGTGCTGGCCAGGCGCGCTTTTTGCTGGCTATGCTGACCCTCTGGCAACCAGGAGGTCATCCCCATGGGCATCACGGCAGAAGGTGGCGGCGTGCGTTCGGTGGAGCGGGCACTGGCCATCGTCGACCTGCTGGGCGAGCACCAGGCACTGGGCCTTGAAGAACTGCATTACCTGACCACACTGCCCAAGGCCACGGTGTCGCGCATGCTTGCTACCTTGCAGGTGCAGGGCTGGGTTTATCGCGGCCTCAGCGACCGGCGCTATCGGCTGTGCTCGCGGCGCTTGTACGGTGACCGCCAGTTGCGCTTCAAGCGGCGCCTGGTGGAACGCGCCGCGCCGATGCTGCTGGAGTTGAGCGAACGTACCGGGTTGGTGGTGGACCTGTCGTGTTTCGATGGTCAGCGGCTGGAGGTCATGGAAAGCGCCATTCCGCAGATCTTGCGCAAGCGTTACCCGCATACCTGCCAGATTGTCGGCCATCATGCCAGCCTGTTCCATTCGGCGATGGGCCGTGCCTGCCTGGGTGAGCTGGGGCTGGAGGAGGTGCAACGCCTGGCGGCCGATGCGCGGCTGCGGGACGATGCGTTGCTGCGCGATATCGAGAAAGAGGCACACAAAGGTTTCGGCCAGCGCACCGAGGGCCACTGGGAGTACCCGGTACGCCTGCCGCACCTGATTCGCGCCATTGCCTTGCCAGTGCATGCCGAAGGCCGCCTGGCCGGGAGCATCGCCTTGCACTGGCCGTTGGACCAGGCGCCGGTCGAGCGGGTACTGAGCCTGCACCTGAGCAGCCTGGCGAGCACGGTTGGCGAGGTGCAGCGGGCGTTGGCCTGAGGCTGGCGGTCATGCTTTCGCACCCTATGGCCGCTCTTGGTGCCTGATGCTGCTTACTTGAGGGTGATGCCACACTGATCGGGGCTGCTGCGCAGCCCATCGCAGGCAAGCCAGCTCCCACAGGGATTGCATCAGGGCTGACAGGTGTTTGCCACAAGGTATGCAGCGCCTGTTAGAGCGAGCGCCGCCCGCGCGGCGCATCGCGAGCTGCGCTCGCTCCTTGTATGTTGTGACTGGCCTGGCGGGAGAAGTTATTCTCGTCAGGCTGAAGAAGCA
>NZ_CAMZMX010000028.1:0-67545 GCF_947311875.1 Pseudomonas sp. PARCl1 | reverse complement strand
GCACAAAGGCGTTCGCGCGCAAATCCCACAGGAATAATTGGCCCGAAACAAACGTAGGAGCGAGCGCAGCTCGCGATGCGCCGCGCGGGCGGCGCTCGCTCTAACAGGCGCTGCATACCTTGTGGCAAACACCTGTCTGCCCTGATGCAATCCCTGTGGGAGCTGGCTTGCCAGCGATGGGGCCGGTACAGCCACCTTGAACTTCAGCCAGCATTGGCCCGCAACCGAGCCACATCCCGAATGGGCGGCGCGCCGTACAGCCGGCTGTACTCGCGGCTGAACTGCGAAGGGCTTTCATAGCCCACCCGGTAGGCCGCCACCGCCGCCTCGAGCCCGTCGTTGAGCATCAACCGCCGTGCCTCCTGCAGGCGCAGTTGCTTCTGGTACTGCAACGGGCTCATCGAGGTCACCGCCTTGAAGCGGTGGTGCAAGGTCGAGGTGCTGAGGTTGACCTCACGGGCCAGGTCCCCGATACGCAGTGGCTGTTGGTAGTGGTTGTTGAGCCAGGCGATGGCCTGGCAAACCCGGTGGGTCTGGCTGTTCGCCAAGGCGATTTCGTACAGCCGATAACCCTGCGGCCCACGCAACAGGCGGTAGAGGATCTCACGGCGGACCAGTGGCGCCAGCATGGAGATGTCGCGTGGGCTATCCAGCAGGCGCAGCAACCGCAACAGGGCGTCGAGCAACGCCGCATCGGTTTTATCCACGTACAGGCCACGGCCCGATGGCTTGTTGGGCACCAGCATCGGGCCGCTTTCGGCGATCAACTGGCTGATCTCGGCCGGGTCCAGGTCCATGCGCAAACCCAGGCTGGGGTGCTCGGGGCTGGCATCGAGCCGCACGCCGCTCAACGGCAGGGTGACCGAAACCACCATGTAGTGCAGTGGATCGTAGGCATACTGCTCGTCACCCAGAAACAGGCTTTTGCTGCCTTGTGCAAGGATGCACAAGGCCGGTTGCGCCAGGGTGGGGACCGAGCGCACATTCTCGGTGTAGCGCACCAGGTACAGATCCGCGATGGCCGACGCCGGGCCGTGGGGCTCGCCGGCATGGCGGGTAATCAGCTCGGCCAGCTCCAGGCGCTGCAGTTCCAGGGTCGGATCGGTGGGCGTGGCGATGGTCATGATGCTTTCCTCTGCTGACGGTCGCAGCATAGGTTTGGGCAACGGCCGACGCTAGTCGAAAGCTGCACGTCGCTTGCCTGATCCTGCCGCGCCGCAGGATCAGGCAAGCGGCGGGCAGTATTGGCCTAACGGGTTGCGCGGGCGAACTCCTAACCTTGGCAGCCTGGCTTTTTCGTCCGCTTGCTTCAAGGAGATTGTGCAATGGCCCTAAAACAACCGGTCACCCATCTTGCGTTCATTCGTGCCAGCAGCGGGCGCTCGGCGGAGCTTGGCGCGCGCCTGCGTGACCTGCTCGAACCGTCGCTGCGTGCGCCGGGTTGCCTGAGTTTCAGCGTACAGCGTTCGCAGGCCGACGCTGACCTGTGGCTGCTCAGCGGCAGTTGGCAGGACCAACAGGCCATGAGTGGCTATTTTGCGTCGCCCACGCTGGAGGTGTTCGGTGAGCTGGTGCAGGCGCAGGTGGTCAGCAGCCTGGACTTGCATACATTCGACTGACGGCATGGCCCCTCCCACAGCGCGCGCGCTGGCTGGGGTTTGGGTTAACATGCCGGGCCATGATCAAGCAGGCAGAGAGCAACATGGCACGTAGGGAATTCCCGCAGTTCGAAGCGGTGTCGGCGATGGTGCCGGCCGAAGGTGGTGGCTATCACGCGGCCATCGCAGTCAAAGCCCTGGGTATGGGCGGCGCGCCGCGTTTTCACAAGGTGCTCGACGGCCAGGTATTCAAGGGCGCCGTGGCCGCCGACGAAGCGGCCACGGCCGAACTGCAGCGCCTGCAAGGCGTTAGCGCTGAGGGTGAGCTGGTCTGGTGATCAGGCCGGCGGGCGGGCCATCTTGAACAGGTTGCCCAGCTCGAAATAGTCCGCCGGGCCACCACCGCGCAAGATAGGTTCGGCTGCCGCGGTATCGTAAATACCGTTCTTCAGCAGGTGGTCGGCAATGTGCACGGCCACCACTTCCCCAAGAATCAGCCAGCTGGGTACCAGCGCCTGGTCGGCCCGCTTGAGCTGGACGATCTGGCTGACCTTGCACTCGAACGCGACCGGGGTTTCGCCCACGCGCGGCACCTTGACCAGGCTTGACGGTGTGGCGGTGAGGCCGCTCAACTCGAATTCACTGACCTCGGCAGCCACCGGCGCACAGCTCTGGTTCATCTGCTCGGCCAGCGATCGCGTGGCCAGGTTCCAGACGAACTCACCGGTCTGCTCGATATTGTTCAGGCTGTCTTTGCGCCCGACACTGCAGAAACCGATGATTGGCGGGATGTAGTTGAAGGCATTGAAGAAGCTGTAGGGCGCCAGGTTCAAGCGTCCCTCGCGGTCTTGCGAAGAGATCCAGCCGATAGGACGAGGGCCGACGATGGCGTTGAAGGGGTCGTGGGGCAGGCCGTGGCCTTTGGCGGGTTCGTAGTAATACATTGTGCTGGGCTTACTGGCCCTACCTCCTGGTAGACAAGAAGCCTAGTGTGCCAAGCCTTTGCTTGCCTGCAAATGATCAAGCCCGGCAAAAGCCGGGCTGGGCGCTCGCAGCAGGGATCAGCTGATGCGGTTGGCGTTGGTGCGGTCGAAGCCGTCTTCAGCAAAGCGTTGGCCGCCGGTGCGACCGAAGCCGTCTTCAGCGAAGCGTTGGCCACCGGTGCGGTCGAAGCCGTCTTCGGCAAAGCGTTGGCCGCCGGTGCGGTCGAAACCGTCTTCGGCGAAGCGTTGGCCGCCAGTACGATCGAAGCCGTCTTCAGCGTAGCTGGCCGACTGGGTCTGGGCTGCGGCAAAGGTGTGGGCATTGGTCCGGTCGAAACCATCTTCGGCAAAGGCGCCAGTAGCGAAAACCGACAGGGCCAGGGTGAGGATCAGTTTGTTTTTCATGGTCATTGCTCCAGGGTTTTGTGGGTTGTTTGTTTCCGTGACTTAAATATTACGCCCAATATGCTGATTAAAAAGCGCAAATATATGCACTAAATAATCGACTTATTCGATATTTAAGGGTGCTGTAACCGTCGTATAGGCGTTTGCCTGGCCGGGCACGGGTTGGTGCATGCACCCTTCATCAGTCAGCTCGTGAAGGCTGAAGGGTGGCAATTAATAGGTGATTAAGAAGAACACCTGATGCAGATCACCGATGAACGTTTTTTCATCGCTTACCAACCTATTTTTCAGCCCACCAGCACCGTCGGCACCGCGATGTCCGACTTCATGGACCCTACCCTGGGCATGGTCTATGCCACCGGTACGGCCCTGCTGATCGGCATCCTGCCGCTGAGCTTGGGTACCGCTCTGGGCGACTTCCTGACCAAACCTCATGCGAAGGGCGGGCTGGACTTCGGCACGGTCGGTTCATCGGCCGTGCTGGGTGGCGTGCTGCTGGTACTGGTACTGATGGCCGGCTGGTACCAGCGTCGTGAACCGCGTCAGGCGCTGGAAATGTCCTGAATGTTGATGCGGTAACGGGTCAATGCTTTCACGCTTGCCCAGCAAACGGCCTTTCATACCCATCCCATGAGCCGAATAGCTCAGCTAATCGGCTCATGGGGCATTAGGGGGCATAAAAAAGGCGCCCTGCACGTTGGGCGCCCTTGCAGAACGGCCTTACCGCGTCACTCTGTGGTGATACGTGAGTGCTGTTTGGTGTCCTTCATCGTCGCGTATACCAGCAGCGAGCAGGCGATACAGGCGGTGACGTACCAATAGAAGCCGCTTTCCATGCCCGCGCTCTTGAACCACAGCGCCACGTACTCGGCGGTGCCGCCGAAGATCGAAACGGTCAGTGCGTAGGGCAGGCCCACGCCAAGGGCGCGGATTTCGGTCGGGAACAGTTCAGCTTTGACCACCGCGTTGATCGAGGTGTAGCCACTGACGATGATCAGCGCTGCCATGATCAGGAAGAACGCCCCCCACCAGGTCTGGATGGTATGCAGGGTGCTGAGGATCGGCACGGTGAACAGGGTGCCCAGTACACCGAAGGCGATCAGGATCGGGCGCCGGCCGATCTTGTCGGACAGGCCACCGATCACAGGCTGCAGGCACATGAACAGGAACAACGTGGCGGCCGAGATCGTGGTCGAGTCGCTGATGCTCATGCCCACGGTATTGACCAGGTACTTCTGCATGTAGGTGGTGTAGGTGTAGAAGGCCAGGGTACCGCCCATGGTCAGGCCAACCACGGTCATCAGTTCCTTGGGGTGGCGCAGCAGGGTGCGCATCAGGCTTTCCTTGGCTTTTTCCTTCTTGGTGAACGAGGCGGTTTCTTCCATGCCACGGCGCAGGTACAGCGCGACCACGGCGCACAGCGCACCGATCACGAAGGGTACGCGCCAGCCCCAGGCATACAGCTGCTCGGTAGTCAGGGTCTGTTGCAGGACGATCAGCACTGCCAGGGCGATGAGCTGGCCGGAGATGAGGGTCACGTACTGGAAGCTGGAGAAGAAGCCGCGGCGGTCCTTGCTGGCCATTTCGCTGAGGTAGGTCGCCGAGGTGCCGTATTCGCCACCCACCGACAGGCCCTGCATCAGGCGGGCGATGACCAGCAGGACCGGTGCGGCGAAGCCGATGGTTTCATAGCCAGGCGTCAGGGCAATGACCAGCGAGCCGGCGCACATCAGCAGTACCGAGGCCATCAGCGCGGCCTTGCGGCCTTTGCGGTCGGCGTAAAGGCCCATCAGCCAGCCGCCGATCGGGCGCATCAAAAAGCCAACGGCGAAAATCGCGGCGGTGTTGAGCAGTTGTGCAGTGGAGTCGCCGGCCGGGAAGAAGGCCTTGGCGAAATACAGCGAGAATGCGGCGTAGACGTACCAGTCGTACCATTCGACCATGTTGCCGATGGACCCGCTGAAGATCGACTTCAGGCGGCTGGCGGTAGTTTTTTCTGCGGCAGGCGCAGCGGCCGCCCCAGCGGGCAGGGAGGTGGCGTTATCCATCAGGGATACCTTCTCGTTGTTGTTGTGAAGCGCGCCTGGGCGCAGCTGACACGAGCATTTGCAGAAGGTGTGCCAAACCGGGGCGGGCCGACCCAAACCGGGGCAATAGGCCGCTTTGCGGGCACTTCGCCGGCCACGCGCCGGCGAGCCAGGCCCTGAAAGTGCTGTGCATGGGCGGAATTCTGCCTATCGCCGGCCAGTGATAGGCGGAATTCCGCTTATCACTGGCCGGTAAAATCGTCCCGCGACAACCCGTGCCGCTGCATTTTTTCGTTCAGCGTTCGCCGCGGCAGTTGCAACGCCTCCATCACCGCACTGATCGCGCCCCCATGCTGGCGCAACGCTGCACGCAGGCACTGGGCCTCGAACGCTTCCATCTGCTCGCTCAGCGATTGCCCGGCAGGGGCCACCTCGGTACTCGGTGAACCCAGGCCCAATGCGTGCCGCTCTGCCGCATTGGCCAGCTCGCGCACGTTACCCGGCCAGTCATGCGCCAGCAGTTGTGCCAGTTGCGCGCCCGACAGCGGCGGCGCAGTGCGGCCAAGCCGGTCGGCAGCAGCGCGGGCGAAGTGGTCGAACAGCAGCGGAATGTCTTCGCGCCGTTCGCGCAAAGGCGCCAGGCGCAACTCGGCAACGTTCAGGCGGTAGGCAAGGTCTTCACGGAAGCGCCCGGCACGGGCCTCCTCCAGCAAGTCGGGCTTGGTTGCGGCGATGATGCGCAGGTCAACGTTGATACTCTGGTTCGCTCCCAGGCGCTCGAGCTTCTGCTCCTGGATCACCCGCAGCAGTTTGGCCTGCTGGGCCAGCGGCATGCTTTCGATTTCATCGAGAAACACCGTGCCGCCGTTGGCATATTCCAGCTTGCCGACGCGCTTGCCCTGGGCTCCGGTGAAGGCGCCGCTCTCATGGCCGAACAGCTCGGCCTCGAACAATGCCTCAGGAATGGCCGCGCAATTGAGCGCCACGAATGGCTTGGCCGCGCGTGGCCCGAAATCGTGGAGGCAGCGGGCTACACGTTCTTTGCCGCTGCCTGTCTCACCGCGGATCAGCACATTGACCGGCAGGCTGGCCAGGTCCAGCACCTGCCGCCGCAGCAGTTGCAGGCCCTGGGACATGCCCAGCAGCGTGCCTTCCAGGCGTGACTTGAAGTCGGCCTGCTCGTGCAGGCGGCGGTTCTCAAGCACCAACTGGCGTTTTTCCAGAGCCCGCCGCAGGCTGCCCAGCAGATGTTGCGGGGTGAAGGGTTTTTCCAGGAAGTCGTAGGCCCCGTTGCGCATGGCCTCCACGGCCATGGGGACATCGCCGTGGCCGGTCAGCAGGATCACTGGCAGATCGGGGTCGTCCGCCTGCAGGCGTTCGAGCAGCTGCAGGCCACCCATGCCGGGCATGCGCACATCGCTGATGATCACACCCGGGAAGTGCTTCGGCAGCTGGCTCAGGCAGTCTTCGGCGCGGGCAAACAGCTGCACGTTGAAGCCCGACAGGCTCAGCCATTGCTCGACCGCTGTGCGGATACTGGCTTCGTCATCGATAACGATCACTGAATTCAACATGCAGGCTCCAGGTCTTGGGGCAGGGTAAGGCTCAGGCGCGCACCGCCAGACAGGTTCTCGGCCTGCAGCTGGCCGCCGACCTCATGGACGATACCGTAGGAGATCGCCAGGCCAAGGCCCAGCCCTTCGCCCACGGGCTTGGTGGTGAAGAAGGGGTCGAAGACCTTGGCCAGGTCGGCCTCGGCTATGCCGCCACCGGAGTCGAGCACACTCAGGCGCCAGCGTTGGCCATCGGCTTCGATGCGTATTTCCAGGCGCTTGTAGCGTTTGTCGGCCATGGCATCGAGGGCGTTGCGCAACAGGTTGATCAGCACCTGTTCCAGGCGGATGGCATCGCCCCGTACCCAGGCCGGGCGTGCGAGGTACAGCGCGACCTCGACCTCTTCGCTGCGGATACGCGTTTCCAGCAGGTGCAGTGCCTGATCGACCACGGTGGCCAGGTCCAGGCGCTCGCGCAAGCCCATCGGGCTGTTACGGGCGAAGGTCTTGAGGTGACTGGTGAGCGCGGCCATGCGCGTGAGCATCTGCTCCAGCGGCTCGAGTGCCTGCCGCGCTTCGGCAGGCCGGCCATTGTCGAGCAGCAGGCGCACGGTTTCCAGTTGCATGCGCTGGGTTGTCAGCGGTTGGTTGATTTCATGGGCCATGGCCGCCGACATCTGGCCCAGCGCGGCCAGTTTGGCGGATTGCACCAGGCCCTCCTGGGCGGTACGCAGCTCGCGGGTACGTTCCTCGACTTGGCGCTTGAGCTCTTCCCGGCTGCGCTGGCGCAGCCGTGCCAGGCGTAGGCGCTGGCTGATGAACAACGCCGCGAACACCAGGCTCAGCCATACGGCAGCAGCGCCGAGTGCGGCGTTGCGGCCGTCTGCCGCCACCTGCGGCTTGCGCAGCAGGTGCAAGGTCCAGCCCTCGCCTGCCAGCGGCAGGCTTTCCCACAGGTACTCGGCGCTGCCGTCGGGGCCTTGTACGCGGCTAAGGGTGCTGTTGGCAGCGAAGCGCGTGAGCACCTGATGGTGCAGCGGCACCAGCGGCTGCTTGTCGTACTGGCGTGTTTCGGCGAGTTCGGCACGGTCGGCGCCGCTCAGTGGCTGCAGTTCGCGGTAGCGCCAGCCGTCCTGGTTGGCAATGAAGGTGATGCCGCGGGCATCGCTGACCAGCAGGATATCGCTGCCCTGGCGCCATTCGCGTTCCAGCTCCGGGAACTCCAGCTTGACCACCATGGCGCCGAGAAAACGGCCATGTTCGTCGTTGACTGCGCTGGCCAGAAAGTACCCCGGTACCCCGCTGGTCACGCCAACGGCATAGAAGCGGCCCGTACCCTGGCTGCGGGTTTGCTTGAAGTAGGGGCGAAAGCCGTAGTTGGAGCCGACGTAGGTGCTGGGTAGCCGCCAGTTGCTGGCTGCCACGGCCAGGCCGGTGTGGTCGAGCAGTTCGAGGGTCGAAGAGTTGGCCGCACCGTTGATACGTTCGAGCTTGCGGTTCAGGGCGCCTTGCACCGTCTCGCTGACCGGGCCGCGCAGGGCGTCGATCAGTTCCGGGTCGAGCGCCAGCACGGCCGGCAGGGCCCGGTAGCGGTCGATCAGCGTATGCAGGGTATTGGCGTACAAGCCCAGTTGCTGGTGGGCACGTTGTGCGTCGTTTTCCATGGCCTGGCGCTTGGCCTGGTGCATCGCCCAACCGGCACTGAGGGCAGTGCCTAGCAGGATCAGCAGGGTAATCAGCCCCAGCCGCAGGGCGCGAAAGGAAAAGGGCATGGCGCGGATCCGGATCATTGGGGCATCGGGGCTGGCCCCCTACGCGGGCTTGCCCGCCCCCACGTGTGAGTACCTGTGGGAGCGGGCAAGCCCGCGAAAGGGCCGGTACAGGCGACCGTTCAGTTACAGCAATTCAAAGCTCTGCTGCTGCACCGCCTGGGAATCCAGCCCGACCTGGACATTGAATTCCCCGGGCTCGGCAACCCGCTGCAACTGGCCATTGTAGAACTTCAGGTCTTCTTCGCTGATACGGAAGCTCAAGGTGCGCGTCTCACCGGGCTTGAGCATCAGTTTCTGGAAGTTCTTCAGCTCTTTGACCGGGCGGCTCATCGATGCCGAGACATCCTGCAGGTACAACTGCACCACGGTCTCGCCTGCCAGCTTGCCGGTGTTCTTCACCGTGACCTTGGCTTGCAGCGTGTCGCCGCGCTTGAGGTTGTTGGCCGACAGCGTCAGGCCCGACAGCTCGAAGCTGCTGTAGCTCAGGCCGTAGCCGAACGGGTACAGCGGGCCGTTGGGCTCTTCGAAGTACTGCGAGGTGTAGTTGCCGGGTTTGCCTGGCGTGAACGGCCGGCCGATACGGGTGTGGTTGTAGTACATCGGGATCTGCCCGACCGAGCGCGGGAAGGTGATGGCCAGCTTGCCGGACGGGTTGTAGTCACCGAACAGCACGTCGGCAATGGCATTGCCGCCTTCGGTACCGGCGAACCAGGTTTCGAGAATGGCATCGGCCTGTTCACGTTCCCAGCTGATCGACAGCGGGCGGCCGTTCATCAGCACCAGTACCAGTGGCTTGCCGGTCGCCTTCAAGGCCTTGATCAGTTCACGCTGGCTGGCAGGAATCTCCAGGGTGGTGCGGCTCGACGACTCGTGGGACATGCCGCGGGACTCGCCAACCACGGCCACTACCACGTCGGCTTGTTGCGCTGCCTTGACCGCTTCATCGATGAGCACCGCAGCGGGGCGCGGGTCGTCGACGATTTCCGGGGCATCGAAATTGAGGAAGTTCAGGTAATCGAGGATGGCCTTGTCGCCGGTGATGTTGGAGCCTTTGGCGTAGACCAGTTTGGCCTTGCCTTCCAGGGCGCGGCGCAGGCCTTCGCGCACGGTGATGGAATGCGCCGGTTTGCCGTCGGCGGCCCAGCTGCCCATCATGTCGATCGGGGCATCGGCCAGGGGCCCGACCAGCGCGAGGGTGCCGGCTTTTTTCAGCGGCAGGGTCTGGTTGTGGTTTTCCAACAGCACCAGGCTGCGACGCGCCACGTCACGGGCGGCTTCGCGGTGCAGGCGGTCGCTGCCGTAGTAGTCTTTCAGGTCGGTTTCGGCCTTGCCAATGCGCACGTACGGGTCCTTGAACAGGCCCATGTCGTATTTGGCCCCTAACACTTCGCGCACGGCCTGGTCCAGTTCGTGCTGGCTCACCTCGCCAGACTTCAGCAGGCCTGGCAGTTCCTGGCCGTACAGGGTGTCGTTCATGCTCATGTCGATGCCGGCCTTGATAGCCAGCTTGGCGGCTTCGCGGCCATCGCGGGCGACGCCATGGCGGATCAGTTCCTGGATGGCGCCGTGGTCGCTGATGGTCACCCCCTTGAAGCCCCACTCCTTGCGCAGCAGGTCGTTCATCAGCCAGGTGTTGGAGGTGGCCGGCACACCGTTGATCGAGTTCAGCGCCACCATGACGCCCCCGGCACCGGCATCGAGTGCGGCGCGGTAGGGCGGCAAGTAATCGTTGTACATTTTCGGCAGGCTCATATCGACCGTGTTGTAGTCGCGCCCGCCCTCTACTGCACCGTACAACGCAAAGTGCTTGACGATGGCCATGATGCTGTCGGGGTTGGCCGGGCTGCTGCCCTGGAACGAGCGCACCATGACCTGGCCGATCTTCGAGGTCAGGTAGGTATCCTCGCCGAAACCTTCACTGGTGCGGCCCCAGCGGGGGTCGCGGGCAATATCGACCATGGGGGCGAAGGTCATGTCCAGGGCATCGGCCGAGGCTTCGATGGCGGCGGTGCGGCCCACTTTGGCCACCGCGTCCATGTCCCAGGTGGCGGCCATGCCCAGGCCGATCGGGAAGATCGTGCGCTCGCCGTGGACGGTGTCGTAGGCGAAGAACATCGGGATCTTCAGGCGGCTGCGCATGGCCGCATCCTGCATCGGCCGGTTTTCCGGCGCGGTGCGGGAATTGAAGGTACCGCCAATGCGGCCAGCGGCGATTTCCTCGCGAATCTTGTCGCGCGGCATTTCCGGGCCGATGCTGATCAGGCGCAGTTGGCCGATTTTCTCGGCTTCGGTCATCTGGCTGACCAGATGGTCGATGAAGGCCTGCTTGTCTTGCAGGGGCGGGGCGGAGGTGGCGGCGAGGGCCGCCTGACTGGCAAGGCCCATGGCCAGGCCCAGCAAAGACAGTTTCATCATCAGTTCCGTTGTGGGGCCTCTGCCGTATCCAGGGTGGTACGCGCGCGGCCGAAGTTTTCAGGCGGCTATTGTTGTACGATTTGCAGGCAATGCTTCCAGCGGCCGATTATGCCTGAATATGTCACCCGCGGACGAAGCCCCGTATGCCGGGACAACAACTATAAGAAAGCTCAGAGACCGACGGCATGACCCCTTTTGACGAGTATGATCAGCGGCAGATTGCCGAAGCCATAGCCCGTGCCGAGCGGCACACCGACGCCGAACTGGTGACGGTACTGGCGCGGCGTGCCGACGACTATGCGTATTGGCCGCTGCTCTGGGCTGCCGTGCTGGCACTGGCCGTGCCGGGCCTGCTGCAGTGGCTGCTGGGCTGGCCGGGCGTGCGTGGCTTGTTGGTGGCCAACATGCTGCTGTTTGTCGGCTTGTGCCTGCTGCTGCGCAGCCCGCGCCTGGCCGGCTGGCTGATCCCCCGGGTGCTGCGCCGCTGGCGTGCTTCGCGCCTGGCGCACCAGCAATTTCGCGAGCTGAACCTGCAGCGTACGGCGGCTGGCACGGCGGTGCTGATTTTTGTCAGCGAGGCGGAGCGGCATGTGGAAATACTGGTTGACCGCGGCATCGAGCACTGCCTGGATGCCAGCGCTCGGGCGGCACTTGTCACCCGGCTTGCCGAACAGGTGCGCCAGGGGCGGACCCTGCAGGGTTTTGTCGAATGCATCGAGGCCTGCGGCGAGTTACTGAGCGAGCAGGTGCCACCGACCCATGCGCGTAACGAGCTGCCAAACCGCCTGGTGATTCTCGACTGAGGCAGCATGCAGGCGCAATTGGGTGAGGGCAGGCAGTTCGGGGCTGCTGTGCAGCCCATCGCCAGCTCCTATTGAACGATCCATAACTTGTTGAATTAGCCGGGCCCTTGTGGGAGCGGGCGCGCCCGCGAACACCGGCGTCGCCGGTGCCAGCCACCGCGTTGGGCTCTTCGCGGGCTCGCCCGCTCCCACACAGGCCGCGTCGCGCTTGCGGCAGGTGTTTGCCACAAGCTATGCAGCGCCTGGCCTGGCCTGGCCTGGGCGTGACGCGGCCGTGGGTGGCCAAGGTATGCCTGGCCGCACGGCACACGGTAGAATGAGCGTTCCGCTACCCAAGGCCCCTTTGTCCATGCCCGCCAGTCATTCCGCTTCCGCCGCGCCGGACGCACTCGCCCAGTTCCTCGACCTGCTGAACGCTGCCCTGCAGGGCGGCACGTTAAGCAAGCTGGTGGTGGCGCGCCATGTCGGTGCCGACCAGACCCTGCAACGAATCATCGCCAAGCCGCTGTTGGTCAAGGGCCAGCCCTGCCTGTCGCTGGTCTACCGTCACCAGACCCGAGACATCACCCGCAACCTGGCCCTGGACGATGCCTTGACGCTGGTGGCCGAGTTGCTGCCGGGCAGCTTCCGTAACGCCCACCTCTTCGATGCCGACGGCGAAGTACAGCTGACCTTCAGCAAGAAGGGCAAGCCGATGCTTCAGCGTCATGGCGCACAAGCCCCGCGCGAGGCCGCGCCCGCCAGTGGCCATGACCGTGAGAAAAAACGCTACCTGGAGCTGTCGCGCCCATTCCTGCGCGACCTTGGCGTGACCGACGCGCAGGGGGCACTGATCCCGTCCATGTCGCGCAAGTGGAAGCAGATCAACAAGTTCATCGAGGTCTTCGACCACGCCCTGGCCAGCGCCCCGGTGCCGGCACAGCAGGTACTGCGGGTGGCCGACTTTGGCTCGGGCAAGGGCTACCTGACCTTCGCCATGCATGATTACCTGCGCAATACGTTGGGCCGCGAAGCGCAGGTGACCGGGGTTGAACTGCGCCAGGACATGGTCGACCTGTGCAACGCCGCCGCGGTGCGGCTGCAGCATGCGGGCCTGGAGTTCCAGTGTGGTGACGTGCGCAGCGTGGTGCCCGACGCCATCGAGGTGATGATCGCCCTGCATGCCTGTGACATCGCCACCGACTATGCCATCCACACCGGCATCCGCAGCAATGCCGCGATCATCATGTGTTCGCCGTGCTGCCACAAGCAGATCCGCCCGCAACTGCACAGCCCGGGCCTGCTGCAGCCAATGCTGCAATACGGCCTGCACCTGGGCCAGCAGGCCGAAATGCTCACGGACAGCTTGCGGGCGCTGTACTTGGAGGCCTGTGGTTATGAGACCAAGGTATTCGAATTCATCTCCCTGGAGCACACCAACAAGAACAAGATGATTCTTGCGGTGAAGCGGCGCCAGCCGGGCGACAACCGTGCGCTGCTGGAGAAAATCGCCCAGCTCAAGGCGTTCTATGGGGTGCAGGAGCATTGCCTGGAGACGCTGTTGCGGTGCGACGGGCTGCTCTGAGCGGGCGCGTATCCCTACCATCCCTACAGAATTCCTTTGCCCTTGATCGGTAATGCTTGTAGGGCATTTCCTAGCCGTGCCTTTCAAGGAGTTCTCTGATCAGCATTTCTATAGTGTGACGTGCTCAGTAGTCAGTTAGCCAGGTTGTCATTTGACAACCCATGAGCAGTAAGTCCACACTGGAGAAAAGCTGATGGCCCGCCCCAGTCATGCCAGGAAAGAGGTCGAACTGGCCTTGAGGCACGCGGAATCAAAGGGATGGAGAGTTGCGGTAGGCGGGGGACATTGTTGGGGAAAAATGTATTGCCCTTTCAACGATGCCGACTGTCGATGCGGGGAGTATTGCATTACCAGCATATGGAGCACGCCACGTAACGCCGGTAATTTAGCGCGACAGTTGAGGCGTGTGGTTGATCACTGTTCGGCTGACAGGCTGGCAATGTGTACCCCCAAGGAGGAGTAGCGATGGAGTATGAGTTCACTCTCAGGTATCAGCTGAGCGGGAACGAAGATATCGATGCGTTGCTGGAGCGCCTGGCTCAGTACGGATGTGATGATGCATTGGCTGGTGTAGGTCAACCTGGGCGTCTGGCATTGGCATTCACTCGCCAGGCGACATCTGCCAGGCAGGCCATCGAGAGCGCATTGAGTGATGTTGCCAGAGCGGTTCCAGGCGCTCGCCTGATCGAAGCGACCCCCGATCTGGTTGGGCTCAGCGATGTGGCGGAACTCATCGGTGTATCTCGGCAGAACATGCGCAAATTGATGCTCGCCCATGCGGGTAGCTTCCCAGTACCCGTGCATGATGGCAGCACCGCTCTGTGGCACCTGGCCGATGTGTTGCCATGGCTGCAGGCGCGAGGGAGCTACCCGATCGGCAAGAGCACGTTGGAGCTTGCGCGCATGGCAATGGCCGTTAACGTGTCCAAAGCATACGAACGCGTGCTCGGCGAGCCAGACCTGGCCCCTTCAACAGGCGCCTGAGGCTGGCCTCAACCTCGGGTGGCCACGGCTTCGATAGACAGCGATGCCTGCCCCAGCGGATGGGTCGTGGCATCGAAGAAGTGCAGTGACGTGCCCGGCATGGCGCCCAGGCGATCGACGAAATGCTGCTTCTGGTTGATCACCGACGCTTCACTCAACGGCCGAATGGCGATCGCCAGGTGCTTGGGCCCGGCCATTCGAATGGCGTCGAGCAGGTGCTGGTCAGTGCTGTCCAGGTGCTGCCCGAACAGGCACAGGCCACGGTGTTCCTGGGCCAGCTGCCCCAGGCACCAGCTCAGGTAGTCCGAGTGGCGGATGGCGCGCAGTTTCTCGTCGCTGCGGTCTTCATTGACGAACAGCGGCACCTCACCGGGAATGTTCACGGCAAAACCTTCCAGCAGCTCGGCGCTCTCGGCGCTGCGTTGACGGGTGGTGCCGTCGGGTTGCTTGAGCAGGTGCAAGCCACCGTGCAGGTGCATCACCCGGGTACCCTCGCTGCTGCGCCGGCGCACATCAAAGTAACCCTGCTCGTCGAACAGGTCGGCGAAGCCCTGAGGGGCATGTTGCAGGGCCCAAGGCAGCAGCAGGTCGTAGTTGCTGGTGTAGACGCTGCGATAGCCACGCAAGGCCTGATTGAGCACGGCCAGGGTTGCCGGAGGCATCAGCCGCCAGGGCAGATGCACGGTGCGCACGGCGTGGATCAGCGCTTCCTTGATCGAGTAATAGCGGTTGAGCGGCGCAGTGGAGTTGATGGCGAGCGCAGCATTGGCGCGCACGGTGGTGTTGAGCGCGCTGAGCACCGGTTCGAACAGCTCCGTGCCCAAGGACTTGAACAGGGCCTGGTCGCTGATCGCCAGGCCTTTCTTGCGACCGGCGCGTTGCGCCTCCTCGAACAGCGAGAAATAGCCGAACGGCTTCCACACTGCGCGGCTGGCGCCGTTACCCAGCAGCAGGGCATCGCAGGGGTGGCGGGCGGCAAGTTCCGGCCAGGGCAGGAGTGGGGCGTCGAGTGCAGGCATGCTGGGTCCATTGGTGGTGCGGGCGCGGGGCGACTTTAGCATGTCAGGCGGGGGCAAGGGGTATCAACCCTGCCTGGCCGTCGGCACGCTGCGCTTACGGTTACGCCATACCCGGTAGGCCCGGATGCCGGCGCGCACCGAACCGAACAGCAATTTGTCCTCCATCTCGCGCGCCATGCCCGAGCGCACCAGCATGCGCAGGAAGCTGCCGCGGGCACGGGCGATGGCGAAGAAAATGCCCTGCGCGGCCAGGGTGTCGCGCACTTCACGCAATGCGGCCATGCCGCTGACATCGATACTGGTCACGGCCTCGGCATCGAACAACACGGCCTTGGGCTGGGCCTCGCCTTGCACCGCCTCGAGAAGGCGCATCTTGAAGTAGTCGGCATTGAAGAACAGGATTGCGTCGTCAAAACGGTAGACCACCAGGCCGGGCACCGTCCGCGCATCCTTGAACTTGCGAATGTCGACCTGGCCTTCGGTGCCCGGCAGCCAGCCGAGCACGGCGTCGGTAGGCTGGTAGATGCTGTACAGCAGGCGCAGTATCGCCAAGGTCACGGCAAACACGATGCCGGGCAGCACGCCCAGCCCCAGCACCCCCACGGTGGTCAGCAGGCACAGCCAGAATTCGAAACGGCTCAGGCGCCGAATGTGGCCCAATGACTTGATATCGATCAGCCCCCAGCCAGCCATCAGCAGCACCGCGCCCAGCGCGGCCTGAGGGATCCACGCCATGGGCGCGGTGAAAAACAGCAGGATCAAGGCGATTACCAGGGCGGCGACGATGCCGACCAGCTGGCTTTTGCCCCCGACCATGTCGTTGACAGCGGTGCGCGAATCGGCACCGCTGATGGCAAAACCCTGGGAAACCCCGGCGGCCAGATTGCTCACGCCCAACGCCACGAACTCGTGGTTGGCGTTGATGGCGTAGCCATGCCGGGCAGCAAAACTGCGTGCGGTGAGCATGGCGCTGCAGAAACTGACCGTGGCGATACCCAGGGCGTCGCGCAGCAGGCTTTTCATTTCTGCCAGGTTGCTGTGTGGCCAGGCCAGTTGCGGGATGCCGGCCGGCACCGGGCCGAGGATGGCGACGCCGAAGCGGTCGAGGCCGAACAGACCCGCCAGCAGCATGAACAGCGCCACCACCGTTAGCGCGGCCGGCAGGCGCGGGTAGCGGCGTGGCAGCCAGATCAGCAGGCCTAGGGCGGCCAGGCCGATGCACAACGTCAACCCGTGAATTTCGCCCAGGCGTTGGAGGAAGTTGATCAGGCTGAGGATGAAACCGTCGCCCTCGATGCTGAACCCCACCACCTTGGACAACTGCCCGGCGATCAGGCTCAGGCCGATACCGTTGAGGTAGCCGATCAGAATCGGGCGCGAGAAGAAGCTGGCGATGAACCCGGCCCGCGCCAGGCCAGCGGCAATCAGCATGACCCCGACCAGTACGGTGACGATGACCGACAGCTCGGCAGTGCGTTGCGGGTCGCCCAAGGCCAGCGGCGCCACGGCCCCGGCAATCATGGCGCAGGTAGCCGCGTCGGGGCCGACCATCAACTGGCGCGAGCTCCCGATCAGCGCATAGACCATCATCGGCAGCACACAGGCGTACAGGCCGTACTGCGGCGGCAGGCCCACGATCTGGGCGTAGGCGATGGCAATCGGGATCTGGATGGCTGCCACCGACAGCCCTGCCTGCAGGTCGGCGTGCAGCCATTCGCGGCGGTAGTGCAGCAGGTTGGCAAGGCCCGGTAGCCAGCGGGAGAGCAACATGCGTCGTCCTTTCGAAATGTTTCACGAAACCCTGGGCGCATTGAAACGGATCGACAGGCAATTGGCCATGCTGCTGATCATCGAAAGCAGCAGATCGAAGCGATTGGCAGAAACGAAAAAAGGAGCGAACGCTCCTTTTGACAGCGATGACGTTGCCGGAACGCCATGCGGGGGAATGTAATGTGGAGCGGGTAGAGGGAATCGAACCCTCAACTAAAGCTTGGGAAGCTTTCGTTTTACCACTAAACTATACCCGCCTTACGCCGCACTTTTTACCAGAACCCTGCGCGAAATAGAAGCCCACGTTATAAAAAAAGCGTGTCGGCGCCTCATGCCGGCGGGTATCCGCACCAAGGCGCCGAGTTGCTCAGATAGCCAGTGCATGCTGCCCCTGTTGCAGCGGCTGGTAACGTTGCCGGGCTTCACGCAGGGTTGGCTTGAGGAAGCCCAGCATGGCATTGCGGGTGTCCTCGCAGGCGGCCTTGGTCTCCATGTCCAGAAAGTGTCCTGCACCGCGGATAACCCCAAACTGGCTGCGCCCCACGTGTTTGCCGAACTGCCGTGCATCTGCGGCCGTGGTGTACTCGTCGCGTTCACCATTGATGAACAACACCGGAATATCGATAGCGTGCGCGCCCTCCAGTGCCCGTGCCAGGTCATGTTGCAGCACCTGGTTGATGTGGAAGTGCATCTGCGCGTATTCGTGGCTGTCCAGGCTGCTGACGTGCCGGTAGTTGAACCGCTTGAACAGCGACGGCAGGTACTTGCCGATGGTGTCGTTGATCAGGTTGCCGACTTGATAGCGGTCGCAGGCGGCCAGGTACTGGCAACCGCGCGCCAGGTAGTCGCGCATTGGTTCATTGATCACCGGCGAGAACGAACTCACCACGGCCTTCTTCACATACCGCGGCTGGTGCGCCAGTGCCAGTAGCGTGCTGGCACCGCCCCACGAGAACGACATCACGTGGTCGGCCTGGAAGTGATCGATCAGTTCAAGGAGGATATGCGCCTCGGTCTCCTTGCTGATCAGCCGTTCGTGGCGGTTGTGCGGTTTGGATTTGCCCGCGTAGGGCTGGTCGAACAGGACGACATTGAACTGCGGGTGCAGGTTGCGCACCGTCTGGGCGAACGAGGCTGTGGTGGCCAGCGAGCCGTTGATCAGGATGATCGTATTCTCAGCCGCATCCGCGCGATAGAACTCCGTGTAAACCCGATACTGACCTTGAATATCAAGTACAGCGATTTCTGGCCTCATGTCATCGACTCCTGGCGCAAAAAGGGTATTCGCGTCACCTGGTGGCTTGTCGCGGAAACGGGTCGTTCACTTTTGGCGGCGGCTTGGCCGAACACTCAAGCCACTGGCCCAAAGCGAGCGCATTCCCGAAACAGGACATCAGGGTGCACGTTCTTTATGACAGGTAGGCATTCGCCTGAAGAGTAACCGGGGCCCTGTGTCGATCCTTGGCACTTGCGTCGACGGTGTTGTTGTATGGCGGGCAATCTGCCGTGCCCCAAGGCATCTAGGCCCTGGGTGGCCGACAAAAAGTGTCTGGGTCTACGATCGTGACTTAGCGGTCACATGCAGACTGACGATTGGGATTCAAGCAGGGGGGCGGGGATCCTGCAAGTGCCGTTCGGGCTTAATTGTGACGTTTGGCGCTGAGCGGTCGTATGGCGCGCGCTCAGCGGTAGGTTGCGCGAGTTCGCGGGCGGGCTAGACGGTGCCTATTTCTTCCGGCGTGAGTTGCCGAAAGGCGCCGGGCGCCAACCCCGGGTCGAGCCGGATCGCCCCCATGCTCTCCCGGTGCAGCCCCACGACCTTGTTGTCGAAAAACCCGAACATGCGTTTGACCTGGTGATAGCGCCCTTCGACAATCGCCAGCCGCGCCTGGCGCGGCCCTAGAATGTCCAGCTGGGCGGGCTGGGTGGTGAGGTTCTCAAAGGCGAAGTAGAAGCCTTCACGGAACTTGGCCACATAGTGCTCGGCAATCTCGTCCTCGGTTTCCACCAGGTACTGCTTGGGCAGCTTGGTCGCTGGCTGGGTCAGTCGGCGCGACCACTGGCCATCGTTGGTCAGGATCATCAGGCCGGTGGTGTTGAAGTCCAGGCGCCCGGCGATGTGCAGGTCTGCACGCAGCGCCGCCGGCAACAGTTCGAGCACAGTGGGGTGCTGTGGGTCGTGGGTCGCGCTCACGCAGCCGGCCGGCTTGTGCAGCATCAGGTAGCGCGCCGGGCGGCCAGCCTGCAGCAACTGCTCGTCCAGTTGCACCCGGCTGAACTCCCGCACCTCGGCCAGCGGGTCGCTGATGACCTGGCCATCCAGGCGCACACGGCGCTGGGCCAGCATCAGCCGGGCTTGCTGGCGGTTGCAGTGGGGCAGGTTGGCAAGGAAACGATCGAGGCGCATGGCTTGGCGTCAGCTGGAAGGGCGTGATTGGAGTTGGTCTTCAACGGCGGCGCAGCGCGGGCACAGGCAGGCTTTGTCTCGCAGCGCGGCGGGCAGTGCCTGGAGCACGCTCGGGTCGATGGTCACACCGTAGCACCAGCAGGCCTGGGGGGCGCGGCGTGGGTCGGCCAGGCTGCAGTGGTTGAGCGCGCCGCAAGCGGGGCAGTGTTGCTGATCAGTCATGGGGTTTCGCTACAGACACGGTTGCGGCCAGCCTGTTTGGCACGATAAAGGGCACGGTCGGCGCGGGTCAGCAGGGCGTGCAGGGTATCCCCCGGTCGCAGGCTGCTCAGGCCGATGCTGGTGGTCAGGCGCAGTGGCTGGTCGTCGTAGCTGAAGGTCAGCTGTTCGGTGCGCTGGCGGATCTTTTCGGCCACCTCGATGGCGTGCCGACCCTCGGCTTCACGCAGCAGCACGATGAATTCCTCGCCACCCCAGCGGCACAGTATATCCGACTGGCGCAGGCTGCTTTGCAGCACATTGGCGAACTGGCGCAGCACTTCGTCGCCTGCCAGGTGGCCATGGGTATCGTTCAGCGCCTTGAAGTGGTCCAGGTCGAACAGCAACGCCACCAGTGGGCCACTGTCGCGCTGGGCTTCGCGCAGGGCCTGGGCAGCCAGCAGGTCGAAGCTGCGCCGGTTGAGCAGGCCGGTGAGGCTGTCGAGGGTCGCCAGAGCCTCTGTGCTGGCCTGATGGCGGCGGACCATGGCGTGTACCAGTGCCAGTACCACCAGGGTGATCATGGTGCAGATCGCCAGGTTCAGGTACAGCGAGTGACGAATGCGATCGAGCGCGCCGGTTTCCCGTTTGTCCACCAGCAGGTACCAGTCCAGCTCAGGCAACTGGCGCACGTTGAGGAAGTGGCTGTGCTGGTCGCTGTCACGGTACTCGTGGCTGCCTTCACTGGGTACAGGCCGTTCGGCCAGCAGGTCCTGCAGTTCGGGGTTGGCACTGAGCTGCTGGCCCACCTGTAGGCCATGCGGGCCGCCTGCCGAGCCGGTCAGCAGCACCTTGCCCTTGGCGTCGGTGAATAGCACCGCGCGCTGGTAGCGTTGTTGATAGCGGTCGATCAGCTTGACCACCGACGATACGCTCAGGCCGACACCGGCGGCGCCGATGAAGCGTTGCTGATAGTCATGCACCTGATAGTTGATGAATACGGTCAGGCTGTCATGGTTGGCCATGTCGAGGTCGACGTTGATCTCATAAGGCGCCTTGAGGTCACGCAGGCGGAAGTACCAGGCGTCGCGCCAGGCGCCAGGGTCGACATGCTTGAGCACCCCCTTGGCCTGGTAGTAGGTCAGGGTGCGGTCGGACACGAAAAATGAGGTGAAGGTGTCCTGCTTGCCCATGACCTCCCCCAGGTAGCGGGTCATGCGTGCGGTGTCCTGCTCGCCGGACAGCACCCAGTCGCGCAGGAAGGTGTCCTGGGCCATCATCGAGGCGATCAGTACCGGGCGAATCAGGTCTTTCTGGATTTCCGAGTAGACCGTGTCGGAGGTCAGCGGCAACTCGGTATTGATGATGCCGTCACGGATAGCGCTGCGCGAAGCGAAGTAACTGAGCAGCGAGGTGGCGAGAAAGCCGCAGGCCAGCAGCAACAGGAGGGTGAAGATCAGCGAACGCTGCGAAAACAGGGTGGAACGTAAAGGCATGATCTTCCCATGATGTGTGCCGAGCCGCCCATTCTAGTGAGGTGGCCTTGAAATGACTGCAAGTTTTTCGGTGCCCGGGCAGCTGTATCAAATTATTGCAGGAATGGCACTGCACCTTGTTACCGGTGTCTTATTCAATGTCGATGAACACATTTCGCATCGACGCCCGACAGCGCCGCTGTGCGGGCACTCCAGCGGTCCAGGAGGCCGCCATGTCCTATCGAATCCTGTTGATCGCCCTGCTGGGGTCGATGACTTCCGCCTGCGCGCCTTACTACGAGAGTGGCAGCTACTACCGCTCCGACTATTACACCAGCGACCGCTATGCAGCGCCCGGGTACTACCGTTATGACCGTTACTACGTGGCGCCACAGCCACGCTACTACTACCAGCCGGCACCACGCTACTACTACCAGCCCGCCCCGCGTTACCGCTATCAGCCCGCACCCAACTACCGGCCGCAGCCTCGCCCGCCGGTGACCCAGTGGCACGGTAACCCACGTCATGACTATGGCAACCGCCAGCGTGATGACTACCGGGGTGACCGGGACCGGCACGACTACCGCGATGGCAGCCAGCGCTACCCGCGGGGCGGCTGGCAATCCAATGGGCCAGGCAATGGCGGTGGGCCAGGTGATGGGCCGCGCGGGCAGGGGCAATGGCAGCGCTAGGCAGCCACTGCACTAACCCAGGTCCGCCAGCGGGTGCCTGCCCTCCCACACCTTGGCGAAGTGCGCCTCAACCACCGCTGCGGGCACCTGCGCCACATCCGGCCAGTGCCAGCGCGGCTGGTTGTCCTTGTCCAGCAGGCGGGCGCGTACCCCTTCACTGAACTCCGGGTGGCGGCAGCAGTTCAGGCTCATGTAGTACTCCATCTGCAACACTTGCGCCAGTGACAGGTGTCGCGCCCGGCGAATCTGCTCCCAGACCAGATGGGCGGTCAGCGGGCAGCCTTGCTGCAGCCGTTGGCCGGCGTCGGCCAGCAATGGGTCGTCATGGTGCTTCAGGTTTTCCAGCGCGCGCCATGCGGCAGCCGCATCGGCAACATCGAGCAACGCGTCGATCACTGCCCGGCGCGGCAACCATTGAGCGGCCGGTAATTCGGCACACACGCGGTGCTGTTCGGCCTTGAGCAGGCTGTTGAGCTGCAAAGCGGTGTGTTCCTGCCAGTTCAGTTGCAGCAGCTCATCGACCAGGGTTTCTTGCTGGTGCTCACCCAGGAAGCGGTCGGCCAAACCCAGGTCCAGGGCATCGCGGGCGTTGAGCGGGGCGCCGGTCAGGCCAAGGAACAGCCCCAGTTTGCCTGGCAGCCGGGCCAGGAACCAGCTGGCGCCCACGTCCGGGTACAAGCCGATGCTGACCTCCGGCATGGCCAAACGGCTGCTGGGTGTGACAATGCGCACGTTGGCGCCTTGCAGTAACCCCATGCCGCCGCCCAGAACATGGCCATGCCCCCAGCACAGCAAAGGTTTGGGGTAGGTGTGCAGGCTGTAGTCCAGGCGGTATTCGGCGGCGAAGAAGGTGGCGGCCAGCGGTGGCACGCTGCCAGGTTGATCGCGGCAAGCCTGGGCCAGCGCGCGCACATCACCCCCCGCGCAGAATGCCTTGGCGCCGCTGCCACGCAACAGCACGCAGACCACCCCGGGGTCGCGCGCCCACGCCTGCAGCTGGTCGCCCAGCGCCTCGATCATCGGCAGGGTCAGGGCATTGAGCGCCATGGGCGCATCGAGGGTGGCGATGCCCATGCGGGCGCCATCGGCGCCGGTAAGCACCTCGCAATGAATGGTCATGGACTACCTCGCGCAAGTCATCGCCCAAGTATGGCTTGGATGGCCAATCATGCCGGTCGTCGGTCGGATCGTTTGACAAGCGGGTAGGGCTTACCTAGTGTCGCGCCATTGTTTATGGAAGGCCCCATGACTGACGACGACCGTATCAAACTCGAACCCAGCTGGAAGGCCGCGTTGCGCGGTGAGTTCGACCAGCCCTACATGCATCAGCTGCGCGAGTTCCTGCGTAGCGAGTACGCTGCCGGCAAGCAGATCTACCCGCCAGGGCCGCTGATCTTCAACGCGCTCAACTCGACACCGCTGCAACAGGTGAAAGTGGTGATCCTCGGCCAGGACCCTTACCACGGGCCGGGCCAGGCGCACGGCTTGTGCTTCTCGGTGCAACCCGGGGTGGCCACGCCGCCGTCGCTGGTCAATATCTACAAAGAGTTGCAGCGGGACCTGAACATCCCGATCGCCAGCCACGGCTACCTGCAAAGCTGGGCCGAGCAAGGCGTGCTGCTGCTCAACACCACCATGACGGTCGAGCGCGCGAATGCGGCCTCGCATGCCAAGAAAGGCTGGGAGCACTTTACCGACCGGATCATCCAGGTCGTCAGCGAGCAGTGCCCGCACGTGGTGTTTCTGCTGTGGGGCGCCCATGCGCAGAGCAAGCAGAAGCTGATCGATGGCACCAAGCACTTGGTGCTGAAGTCGGTGCACCCGTCACCGTTGTCGGCTTACCGCGGCTTTCTCGGCTGCGGGCACTTCAGCCGCACCAACAGCTTCCTCGAGCAGCGCGGGTTGGCGCCGATCAACTGGGCGTTGCCGCCGTTGTAGTCATGTGGAATGGCGCAGCGCCTGGCCAGCGGGTTCACCGCTCGCCGGGCGCTGCGTTCATCAAGGCCTGGCGTTCCACGCGCGGAACAATGGCTCGGCCAGGAACAGCACCAGCAGCAGCCGCATCACCTGCAGAGCCGTCACCAGCGGCACCGACAGCTGCAGTGTCTCTGCGGTCAGGCTCATTTCGGCAATCCCGCCTGGCATCATGCCCAGTGTCAGCGAGCGCAAGTCCAGTGCCGTCAGGACGCTCAGTGCCCAGGCGGCCAGGGCGGCAATGGCCATGCAAAATGCCGTGGCCAGCAGGGTGCGGGCGAGAAACGATGGGGCGCGGCGGAAGAATTCGCGGTTGAAGTGGCAGGCCAGGGCGCTGCCAATCAACCATTGGCCGATCTGGCTGGCGCCGTTGGGCAGGGCGATCTGCAGGTTGGTGGCCAGGCTCACCGAGGCGGCCACCAGCAGTGGCCCGAACAGCCATGGGTTGGGCTGGCGCAAGCGCTGCCACAGCAGGGCCACGGCAATGCCCAGCGGGGCAATCAGGGCCAACCAGCTCCAACTTACGCTGCCTGCGTGGTTGAGCGCGACGCCGTCGCCCAGCAGGTACTTGAATACTGCCGGTACGCACAACACCACAGCCAGCACCCGCAGGCTCTGCGCGGCCGCCACCTGGCTGAGCACCGCGCCGTTGCGCGCGCCAAGGTTGACCATCTCTCCCGAACCGCCGGGCATGCTGGCGAAGAACGCAGTGGCGCGGTCCTCGCCGCTGCGCCTGAGCAGCCACACGCTGATCACGCTGGTCACGGTAGTGAACACCGCGCTGAAGAAAATCAGGACGAAGTGGCTGGCGACCTGCTCGATCACCGCCGGGGTGAAGTGCAGGCCAATGCCGATGCCGATGACCCACTGCCCGCATTTGCGGCCATTGGGTATTTCCGGCAATTGCCAGGGCGTCAGGCAGCGCACCAGGATGATCGCCAGCAGCGAGCCGATCATCCACGGCAAAGGCCAGCCGACCTTGCTGGCGGCAAAACCCCCAGCAAGGCCGACCAGCCCGGTTGCAACGTACAGCGGCAGTGACCGGTCAGGCATCGGCCATGGCCCGACGCTGCTGCGCACGTTTGCGCCAGATGCGCAGCAGCGGCAGGGTCAGCATGCACAGGGTCAGCACCCATACCGACAGGCTGATGGGGCTTGACCAGAGGATGCCCAGTTCACCGTTGGAAATCGACAGCGCCCGGCGCAGGTTCTGTTCCATCAGGCCGCCGAGGATGAAGCCCAGCAGGATCGGCGACAGCGGGAAGTCCAGCTTGCGCAGGATGTAGCCCATGATACCGATGCCGACCATCAGGAACAGGTCGAAGGTGGTGGCATGCACGGCGTACACGCCGATTGCGGTGATGATGGCGATCACCGGCACCAGCGCCCAGTTTGGTACGGCCAGGATGCGGGTGAAGATGCGGATCATCGGGATGTTGAGGATCACCAGCATGATGTTGGCGATGAACAGCGAGGCGATCAGGCCCCAGACGATGTCTGGCTGCTGCTCGAACAGCAGGGGGCCTGGGGTGATGTTGTACAGGGTCAGTGCACCGATCATCACCGCGGTGGTACCGGAGCCCGGTACGCCCAGTGTCAGCATGGGCACCAGGGCGCCACAGCAGGAAGCACCAATGGCGGTTTCGGGTGCCGCCAGGCCACGGGCGTCGCCCTTGCCGAACTTGCCGCTGGTGCCGGCGAGGCGTTTTTCGGTCATGTAGGCCACGGCGCTGGCCAGCGTGGCGCCAGCGCCCGGCAGCACGCCCATGATGAAACCGAGCAGGCCGCAGCGGATATTCACCACGAACACCGAAGCCGCCTCCTTGAAGTTGAACAGCATGCGCCCGGTGGCCTTGACCGCCTGGTGGCCATGGTGGGTCTTTTCCAGCAGCAGGAGGATTTCGCTGATCGAGAACAGGCCCAGTACCAACACCACGAACTGGATGCCATCGGCCAGGTGCACGCTGTCGCCGGTGAAGCGGTAGACGCCGCTGTTGGCGTCGATACCGACCGCCGACAGGAACAGCCCGATCAATGCGGCAATGAAGGTTTTCAGCGGTTTGTCACCGGCCATGCCGCCCAGGCAGACGATGGCGAACACCATCAGCACGAAGTACTCGGCGGGGCCGAAGGCAATCGCCCATTTGGCCAGCAGGGGGGCGAACAGCACCATGCCGCAGGTGGCGATGAGCGCACCGATGAACGAACTCCAGGCCGACAGCGACAGGGCAACGCCAGCCAGGCCCTGGCGGGCCATCGGGTAACCGTCGAGGGTGGTCATCACGGTCGAAGCCTCGCCCGGGATGTTCAGCAGAATCGAGCTGATACGCCCGCCGTACTCGCAGCCCAGGTACACCGCTGCCAGCAGGATCAGCGCCGATTCTGGCGGCAGGCCGAGGGCGAAGGCAATCGGGATCAGCAGCGCCACGCCGTTGATCGGGCCCAGGCCCGGCAGCAGGCCGACCACGGTGCCGATCAAGGTGCCGGACAGGGCGGTGACCAGGTTATAGGGGGACAGGGCAACGCCGAAGCCCTGGCCCAGGTAGCTCAAGGTATCCATGTGTCAGTTCTCCAGTACGCTCAGCAGGCCAAGGGGCAGTGGCACGTCCATCACGCGGTCGAACAGCCAGTAGAGGAAGATGCTCATGCCCACCACCACCATGGCGCTGTGCAGCCAGCGGCCGCCATACAGGCGCGCCATGGGCAGGCCCACCAGGATGGCACTGAGAATGAAGCCCAAGGGTTCGAAGGTGGCGGCGAAAACCAGCAGCAGGCCGACGCACGCGGCGATCTTGATCAGGGTTGCGCGGTCCAGTTCTGGTTCGTCGTCCTTGCGCACGATCGGGGTCGGGCGGATAGCCAGGTACAGCAGGCCCAGGCCCATCAGGCCGAGCATCAGCAGTGGGTAGGCGCGCGGGCCCACCGGCTCATAGGAAAACGCCGCCTGGTAGGGCCAGGCCATTACGGCAAGCACGGCGCACACCGCCAGCAAGACCAGGGCGAAGAGGCGTTGCAGGATCATGAAGGAATCCTCGTTGGGATCGCTGTAGGAGCGGCCCTGTGTCGCGATCGGCCGCGAAGCGGCCGCAAAGCCAGCCTCTGCGATCTGTCTGAAGCATCGCACGGCTGTTCCAGGGGCCGCTTTGCGGCCCGATCGCGACGCAAGGCCGCTCCTACACAGGGATGGTGGTGGATCCGGCAGGCTTACTGGATCAGGCCAAATTCCTTGGCCAGCGTCTTGTAGTCAGCCACTTGCTTCTTCACATAGCCGTCCAGTTCTTCGCCGGTCATGGCGAACGGGAACAGCTCGCGCTGGTCACGCAGTTTGGCGAAGTCTTCCGAAGCCAGCATCTTGTCGAACGACTGCTTCCACCAGGCGTAATCCTCGTCGCTGACCTTTGGCCCCAGGTAGAAACCGCGCACCACTGGCCAGACGATGTCATAACCCTGCTCCTTGGCAGTCGGGATGTCTTTCATCTCCGGCTCGTCCAGGCGGTTTTCCGAGAACACCGCGAGGATGCGCATGTTGCCGCTCTGAATGTGCGGCATGGAGTCTGAAATGTCGGTCGAGCCCACCTGGATGTGGCCGCCCAGCAGGGCCGTGGCAATTTCGCCGCCGCCTTCCAGGGCCACGTAACGCAGGTCGCGCGGGTTGATCCCGGCGGCCTTGGCGATCAGGGCGGTCTGCATCCAGTCCTGGCTGCCGACGGTGCCGCCAGAGCCGATCACCACTTTGCTCGGGTCTTTTTTCAGTGCTGCGACCAGGTCGTCGAGGGTCTTGTAGGGCGAGTCGCTCTTCACCGCGATGGCGCCGTAACTGGTGCCGACCGCGGCCAGCCATTTCACGGCGTTTTCGTCGAAGCGGCCGAACTTGCCCTGGGCCAGGTTCAGCAACGAACCGCTGGACCAGGCCACCAGTGTGCCGGCGTCAGCCGGGCGTTGGGCGACCACGGCGTTGTACGCCACCGCGCCGACACCGCCGGGCATGTAGGTGACGCGCATGGGTTTGCTGAGGATATTTTCCTGCACCAGGGCGCTTTGCACCAGCTTGCAGGTCAGGTCGAAACCGCCGCCCGGCGAGGCGGGGGCGATACATTCGGGGCGTTTCGGTTCGGCAGCGAGGGCGTTGCCGGCCAACAGCAGGCAGCCGGTAGCGAGGACGAGGCGGCGCAGTGAAAAGGTCATCGTCGATCTCCGTGAATGTTGTTGTTATCGGGTTAGGCTAGCGGCTTACCACAGCGCCACGCTGTAGCTCACCAGCAGCCGCACTTCGTCGGCATCGCGGGCGAGGTTGGAGCGGAATGTGGCGTTGCGCAAACGCACGGCCACGTTCTTCAACGGGCCGCTTTGTACGACGTACTTCATTTCGGTGTCGCGTTCCCACTCTTTGCCTTCGCCACCGGCGGCGCGGCTGACATTATCGCCGCTGATGTAGCGGGTCATGAAGGTCAGGCCGGGCACGCCCAGGGCGGCGAAGTTGTAGTCGTAGCGTGCCTGCCAGGAACGCTCGTCCTTGCCTGCGAAGTCGTTGATCTGCACGAAGTTGACCAGGTAGGGGTCGGCGCCATCCACATAAGGGAACGCGCTGTCGCCCGACAATTGCTGCCACGCGCCACTGACCTTGTGCCCACCCAGGGCGTAGCTGAGCATGCCGTTGAACGTGGTGTTGTCGATGTTGCCGGCCTTGGCGGCACCGGCGTCGTCGCTGATGGCCAGGCGCAGGTCGGCACCGAGGGTGCCTGGGCCCCACGGCTGGGTGGCGACCATGCCGATGAAGTGCTGGCGGTAGATATCGTCGAGCTGGGCGAAGTGATAGCTGCCGGTGATACGGTCGGTGAACTGGTAGTCGAGCCCACCCAGGGCCAGGTGATCGGCGCTGAACGAACCACCGAAGCGGCCATTCTTGTTGTTCAGGGCCAGGTCTTCCCAATTGGTGTCGTTCCGGTCCTTGGCTTTGTCCAGGCGCCCGCCAGTGAACGTCAGGCCCTTTATTTCCTTCGAGGTGAGCAGGCCGCCTTCGAAGGTTTGCGGCAGGATCCGGCCGTCGTTCGGTTGCAGGGTCGGCAGCTCGGGGATCAGCGTGCCGATCTTCAGTTCGGTCTGGGAGACCTTGACCTTGCCGGTCAGGCCCAGCTTGGAATATTCGTCGGCAGCCTTGCCGTCATCGTGGGTCGGCAGCAGGCCGGTATCGGTGCGGTCCGGGCTGGAGTCGAGCTTGATACCGAGCATGCCCAGCGCGTCCACGCCGAAGCCTACGGTGCCATCGGTGTAGCCGGACTCGAAGTTGAGCATGAAGCCCTGGGCCCATTCATCGCGCTTGGATTGTTGCGCGCTGGTGCCGTCGCGGAAATCGCGGTTGAAGTACATGTTGCGGGTTTCGAAGGTGGCCGTGCTGTCTTCGAAGAAGGCGGCCTGGCTCAGCGGGGCGACACCGGCGAGCGCCAGGGCGCTGGCGAGGGTGCTGGGGCGTGAGGCAAAGGAACGGGTAGGCGCAAACGCCTGCGGCTGTGCTGACAGCATCGTCGGTGACTCCGTTTTTGTTCTTATTCGTTGCACCTTGCTGGTGCTTTTTTCGGTGCGAGGCGCGACCGTAGGGCGATGCTAGGCAACGAACCTTTCGCTAACCTTTCAACCTGAAAGGTTGCCTCAAGGGGCTTCACAGGCCCGGCGACAGCGGTACACTCCGCGCCATTGCCCCAGCCGAGAGGGAGAAACCGATGCGTGTGCTGCTGGTCGAAGACCACCTGCAACTGGCCGAAAGCGTGGCCTTGGCCTTGAAAAGCCTGGGCCTGACCGTGGATGTGCTGCACGACGGCGTGGCCGCCGACCTGGCCCTGGCCAGCGAAGAATACGCAGTGGCCGTGCTGGATGTCGGCTTGCCGCGCATGGATGGCTTTGAAGTGCTGGCGCGTTTGCGTGGGCGCGGCAAGACCCTGCCGGTGTTGATGCTGACCGCCCGCAGCGACGTCAAGGACCGGGTCCACGGCCTGAACCTGGGGGCCGATGACTACCTGGCCAAGCCGTTCGAGCTGACCGAGCTGGAAGCCCGGGTCAAAGCCCTGCTGCGGCGCAGCGTGCTCGGTGGGGAGCGCCAGCAGCGCTGCGGGCCGTTGGTGTACGACCTCGATACCCGGCGTTTTGCCCTTGGCGACGACAACCTGACCCTGACCTCCCGTGAGCAGAGTGTGCTGGAGGCGCTGATCGCCCGCCCGGGCCGGGTGATGAGCAAGGAGCAGCTGGCCGCCCAGGTCTTCGGCCTGGACGAGGAGGCCAGCCCCGATGCCATCGAAATCTACATCCACCGCTTGCGCAAGAAGCTCGACGGCCAGCCGGTAGCCATCGTCACCTTCCGCGGCCTGGGCTACCTGCTAGAGCACCGCGATGCGTGACAATGGCAGCCTGCGCGGGCGCTTGATGGGCAATCTGGCGTTGCTGCTGGTGGTGCTGATGCTGGCCAGCGGCCTGAGCGCCTACTGGAATGGTCGCGAGGCTGCCGATACAGCCTACGACCGTACCCTGCTGGCCTCGGCACGGACCATCGCCGCGGGGCTGTCGCAGCGCGATGGCTCGCTGAGCGCCGACGTGCCTTACGTGGCGCTGGACACCTTCGCCTACGACAGCGCCGGGCGCATTTACTACACCGTGCTCGATATCCAGCAGCGGCTGATTTCCGGTTACGAGAACCTGCCGCCACCGCCGCCAGGCACGCCCCGCACCGACGATTACCCGGCGCTGGCGCGGTTCTACAACGCCACCTACCTGGGCCAGGACGTGCGCGTGGTCAGTTTGCTCAAGGCGGTGAGCGAGCCGAACATGAATGGCATGGCGGAAATCCGGGTGGCCGAGACCGAGGAGGCGCGGGTGAGCATGGCCCGCGGCTTGATGGCCGATACCTTGCTGCGCCTGGGCATGCTGGCGCTGGCGGCGCTGGTGATGGTGTGGTTCGCCGTCAGTGCGGCGCTGCGGCCGCTGGAGCGCCTGCGCACAGCGGTGGAGGAGCGCCAGCCCGACGACCTGCGGGCGCTGCCGGTGGTGCAGGTGCAGCGTGAGTTGGGCCCATTGGTGCGTGCCTTGAACCACTTCACTGAACGCCTGCGTGGCCAGTTCGAGCGCCAGGCGCAGTTCATTGCCGATGCCGCGCACGAACTGCGCACGCCGCTGGCGGCCTTGAAGGCGCGCGTCGAGTTGGGCCTGCGTTCGCCAGAGCCGCAGGCGTGGCGGGAAACGTTGGAGTCTGCCGCCCAGGGCACCGACAGGTTGACCCACCTGGCCAACCAGCTGCTGTCATTGGCACGGGTGGAGAACGGCGCGCGGGCGATTGCCGAGGGCGGTGCGCAGCGCCTGGACTTGAGCCAACTGGCCCGGGAGCTGGGCATGGCCATGGCGCCCCTGGCGCACAAGCGCGGCGTTGCGCTGGCGCTGGAGGCCGAGGCGCCGGTCTGGCTGAAGGGCGAGCCGACGTTGCTCAACGAGCTGTTGAGCAACCTGGTGGACAATGCCCTGGCGCATACACCGCAGGGCGGCAATGTGATCATTCGCGTGCTGGCCCCGGCCGTGCTGGAAGTGGAAGACGACGGGCCTGGCATTCCCGAGGCTGAGCGCGAGCGGGTCTTCGAGCGGTTCTACCGGCGCAGTGCGCAGGGCAGCGGGTTGGGGCTGGCCATCGTGGGCGAGATCTGCCGGGCGCACCTGGCGCAGGTGAGCCTGCATGATGGCGCGAAGGGCGGGTTGCGGGTACGGGTGAGTTTTATCGCGGACTGACGCGGTGCCTGTGCTGGCCCACCGCCGGCCAGCGCAGGTTTGAGCGGGTCAGCGCAACATGCTCCGCGCCTCAAGCAACTCTTCCACCTCAAGTTCGGTACCGAACGGCAAGCCCAGGTGGCGGTACGCCGGCAGCGCCGCCAACGGCCGCTGGCGCCCACGTTGGCTGATGCAACGCGCGATCTGCACGATGTCGATGTAGTCGACCTTGTCAGTCTGGCGGTCCAGGTCCTGAACCTGCGAGGGCAGGTTGACCAATTGCTCCGGAAACTCCCACGCCTTGAGAATCTTGTCACCCAGCGCCGGCTGGATCTGCTCGATCACATAATGCAGGCACACCGGGTCGGACAGCAGTTCGTTGTGCTCTTCGGCGTAGATCAGCACGGGCAGCGCGCCAATCTGGTTGACCAGCCCACCCAGGGTCGCCTGCTCAGGTTTGAGCTGGGTGTAGCGGCGCGTGATTTCGTAACTGATGCCCGCCACTTCCAGGCTGTTGGCCCAGATTTCACGCAATTTTTGCTCCACGGCCGACGAGCGGGCGTGGAAAATCTGCTCGATGACCAGGCCGATGGCGAGGTTGCAGCTGTAGTTGATGCCCAGCCGCGTGATGGCGGTGTGCAGGTCGGTCACTTCTACCGCCGCGCGCAGCAGCGGGCTGTTGACGACCTTGATCAGGCGCGCCGAAAGCGCCGCATCACGGCCGATCACCTTGCTCAGGGCCGCTACGCTGATCTCGCTGTCTTCTGCCGCCTCACGGATGCTCAAGGCAACTTCGGGCAGGGTCGGCAGGACCAGGTCATCCTTTTCGATGGCATCGAGCAACTGTGCTTGAACCATCTCGGCCAGCTTGTTCATGGGCGTGTCTACCGCAGTGGTGGTGCGGCCCCGCCACGCGGGCGGGGCAGGCTGGTCAGCGCTGGATTTCCCGGTCGCGGTCCAGTTCGTAAGGCAGGGTCAGCACCTGCAGGCGCGGGCCTTCCAGGCTGCCCAGGTGCAGGTTGTCGTCCTCTACCGCCTCGGCACTCAGCACGGCGAGCAATTCGCAGCCGGCACCGTTGCTGGCGGCCAGCACCACTTCACCGACCGACGAGCCGTGGGTGGGCGAGAAGATTTCCGCCCCCGGCGCCGGAACGGCGGCCTGGTCCAGCGCCAGGCGGTACTGACGGCGCTTGAGCTTGCCCAGGTACTGCATGCGCGCGACGATCTCCTGGCCGGTGTAGCAGCCCTTCTTGAAGCTGACGCCATCGACAGCTTGCAAGTTGATCATCTGGGGAATGAACAGCTCGCGGGTCGGCCCCATGACCTGACCGATGCCGGCGCGGACCTGGCCGAGCAGCCAGTCGTTGAGGCTGCCTTCGGGCAGGGCGGCGGCGAGGGCCTGGCGCACGGGCTCGGCGTTGTCCGCCGCTACCCACAGCTCTACGCGGCCGGCGGACACGGTGACCGCGATCAGCCCGGCCTGGCGCACGGTGCTGCCCGCGGCGCTGGGCAGGTCGATCCCCAGTGCTTGCAGTGCCGCCTCGCCCCCTTGCAGGCCGAAGCGTGCCCAGGCGCTGCTCTCATCGGTGAGCGTGGCCTTTGAAAACACGGCGTACTTCTTCAGGTCGGCCAATTGCGCCTCGAGCAGCTCGCTGGCCATGGCCAGCAGGTAGCCGTTGCCTTCGGGCAGGATACGGAAGCTCGACTGCATGCGCCCCTTGACCATGCAGCGGGCGCCGAGGCCGGCATGTTCCTGGCTGAGATAGTTGATGTTGCAGGTCAGCTGGCCTTGCAGGAACTTGCCTGCATCGGAGCCGCGGACGGCGAGGATGCCCTCGTGGGACAGGGGGCAGAAGAAAGCGGAATCGGCCATGGGTCATCGCGGTGGCTAAAGACTGGCGGCCATCATAGAACGCCGGTAACAAAATAGGTAGGTGAGTAGACCAACGCCCGGTGCCGCTGCGCTCGCCTGGCTGTATACTGGCGGGCCATTCGAGGAGGGCCCCATGGTCGAACAAACTGAACTCAACCGGCTGTTCTGGCACAGCCGCCGCGGCATGCTGGAACTGGACGTGCTGCTGGTGCCTTTCACCCAGGAAGTCTACCCCACCCTCAACGAGGCCGACCGCGAACTGTACGTGCGCCTGTTGAGCTGCGAGGATCAGGACATGTTCGGCTGGTTCATGGAGCGCACCGAGTCTGAAGACCCGGAGCTGCAGCGCATGGTTCGCATCATTCTGGACCGTGTCCAGCCCAAGTGAGTGTTATGAGTGCCGCTGGCAGGGCTCGCGCCGGCTGCTGGCGGTCTACCTGGCATGCCAGGGGGTAGCCTGGCTTGCCGCGTGGGCAAGCGCGCTGCCAGCCTGGCTGGCGTTTACCCTCATCATTGCCTGCCTTGCCCACGCTGCCTGGGCGCTTCCCCGCCGTATTCTCTTGACCCATGAACAGGCCGTTACCGGCTTGCGCCGTGATGTGCGCGGCTGGCAGGTGTACACCCGTGGTGGTGGCTGGCAGCCGGTGCGGCTGTGCCGGGACAGCATGGCCCTGCCTGAGTTGGTGGTGGTGCGCTTTGAGCGCGCCGGGCGCTGGTTGGGGCAAAGCCAGTGTGTACCGCCGGATGCCCTGGGCGCGGACGAGCATCGGCGGTTGCGGGTGCGGTTGAAATTCAGCCGGCGGCGCTGGGGCGCTGCAGCGCTCAGGTCGGGCTGAGCACCGTGTCCTTTGCTTCGTCCAGCATGCCCGGGTAGTCCAGGGTGTAATGCAAGCCGCGGCTCTCTTTGCGCTGCATCGCCGACAGGATCATCAGCTCGGCCACCTGCGCCAGGTTGCGCAGTTCGATCAGGTCGCGGCTGACCTTGTAGTTACTGTAGAACTCGTCGATTTCATCCAGCAGCAGCCGAATGCGGTGCTGCGCCCGCTGCAGGCGCTTGCTGGTGCGCACGATACCCACGTAGTCCCACATGAACCGCCGCAACTCGTCCCAGTTGTGCGCGATGATCACGTCCTCGTCCGAATCGGTCACCTGGCTGGCATCCCAACCCGGCAGAGCCCTTGGCATGCTCACCTGCTGCAGGTTGGCCTCGATGTCGGCAGCCGCGGCGCGGCCATACACAAAACACTCCAGCAGTGAGTTGCTGGCCATGCGGTTGGCGCCATGCAGGCCCGTGAAACTGGTTTCGCCAATCGCGTACAAACCCGGCACATCGGTGTGGCCGCGGTCGTCGACCATTACCCCGCCGCAGGTGTAGTGCGCGGCAGGCACCACCGGAATCGGCTGGCGGGTGATGTCGATGCCAAACGCCAGGCACCGCTCGTACACGGTGGGGAAGTGGCCCTTGATGAACTCGGCTGGCTTGTGGGTGATGTCCAGGTACACGCAGTCCACACCCAGGCGCTTCATTTCGTGGTCGATGGCGCGGGCGACGATATCGCGGGGCGCCAGTTCCTCGCGCGGGTCGAAACGTGGCATGAAACGCTCGCCATTGGGCAGGCGCAGCAGGGCGCCCTCGCCACGCAGGGCCTCGGTGATCAGGAAGCTCTTGGCCTGCGGGTGATACAGGCAGGTCGGGTGGAACTGGTTGAACTCCAGGTTCGCCACCCGGCAACCGGCCCGCCAGGCCATGGCAATGCCGTCGCCACACGCGCCGTCGGGGTTGCTGGTGTAGAGGTAGACCTTGGCCGCGCCGCCAGTGGCCAGCACGGTGAAGCGTGCCCCGAAGGTGTCGACCTCACCACTGTTGCGGTTGAGCACATAGGCGCCCAGGCAGCGCTCGCCGGGCAGGCCCAGGCGCCGCTCGGTGATCAGGTCGACTGCCACGCGCTGTTCAAGCAGCTCGATATTCGGGCGCGAGCGGGCCTGCTTGAGCAGCGTGGTGAAAATGGCGGCACCGGTCGCATCGGCGGCGTGGATGATCCGCCGGTGGCTATGGCCGCCCTCGCGGGTAAGGTGGAACTCGAAGCCGCCATCGTCGACGCTGTAGTGCTCGTCGCGGGTAAACGGTACGCCTTGTTCGATCAGCCACTGTATGGCTTCGCGGCTGTGTTCGACAGTGAAGCGTACGGCGTCTTCATGGCACAGGCCGCCGCCGGCATTGAGGGTATCCTCCACATGCGACTGCACTGTGTCGGTATTGTCCAGCACCGCAGCGACACCGCCCTGGGCCCAGAAGGTCGAGCCATTGGCCAGGTCGCCCTTGCTCAGCACGGCGATGCGCAGGTGGCTGGGGAGGTTGAGTGCCAGGCTGAGACCGGCGGCACCGCTGCCGATCACCAGGACATCATGTTGGAATTGTTGGCTCATGTCGGGACACTAGTAATCTTTGGAGGGGGCGCGGCACAATAGCCACGCGCAGGTGGCATAGTGAAACTATTGTTCGCTCGACCGGGCTGCCTTTATAGCAGCCCCCGGTGGCCAATTTCCATGCCAGCTGCCAGCGTGGCCAACCTTTGTGGGAACTTTCCGACATGGCCGGAAATCCTATGAAGGTTGCCCGCACGCCACAAATTGCCGCGGCGACGCAGGGCGGCAGGCCTGTCCCGGCTGTCCCTGCGTACACGTAACCTGATTATCGACGAAGCCGGCGATGACCGTGCCTCGTCTTCCGTGCAAGCCGACCAAGGGCTGCAGGAAACTTGCTTGGAGGGGAGAACTTTTGCGAAAAGCCCGAGTCTATGGTTGCAAGCCTGAGCGATGGCTGTTGCAACGCTCCTTCGAGTTCACTGAGGAGTGTTCATGCTAACCCAGGAAGAGGATCAGCAACTTGTCGAGCGCGTGCAGCGCGGCGACAGGCGAGCGTTCGATCTGTTGGTGCTGAAGTATCAGCACAAGATTCTCGGGTTGATCGTGCGGTTCGTTCACGATACCCACGAGGCCCAGGATGTTGCGCAGGAAGCCTTTATCAAGGCCTACCGTGCACTTGGCAATTTCCGCGGCGACAGTGCGTTTTACACGTGGCTGTACCGCATCGCCATCAACACGGCGAAGAACTACCTGGTGTCCCGTGGAAGACGGCCGCCAGACAGCGATGTCAGCTCCGAGGATGCGGAGTTTTACGACGGCGATCATGGCCTCAAGGATCTTGAGTCTCCAGAGCGCTCGTTGTTGCGGGATGAGATCGAAGGCACCGTCCATCGCACCATCCAGCAACTGCCCGAAGACCTGCGCACGGCGCTTACCCTGCGTGAGTTCGATGGCCTGAGTTACGAAGACATTGCCAGTGTCATGCAATGTCCGGTGGGTACCGTGCGCTCTCGAATCTTCCGCGCTCGGGAGGCCATAGACAAAGCCCTGCAACCGTTGTTGCAGGAAACCTGAGACAGCGGCGACAGCCAAGAGAGGAACCGCCATGAGTCGTGAAGCTTTGCAGGAATCGCTGTCCGCGGTAATGGATAACGAAGCGGACGAACTGGAATTGCGTCGGGTGTTGAACGCCGTCGACGAAGCCGAAACCCGTGCCACCTGGTCCCGTTACCAGGTAGCCCGCGCAGCCATGCACAAGGAGTTGCTGCTGCCCAACCTGGATATCGCCTCGGCGGTGTCTGCGGCGCTGGCCGATGAAGCCGTGCCGGCCAAGGTCTACAAGGGCCCGTGGCGCAGCATCGGCCGCCTGGCTGTGGCTGCTTCGGTCACCGTGGCCGTGCTGGCGGGTGTGCGCATGTACAACCAGGACGAGATCACCGGTGCCGAGCTGGCTGCCCAGCAGCCGGTCCAGCAGGGCGTGAGCGTGCCACAAGCACAGGGCCCTGCAGTATTGGCAGGTTATACCGAGAGCAGCGAGCAACCGACCGGGCCAATGGCCAACGGTGTGCTGCAGAACCAGGCCGGCTGGGACCAGCGTCTGCCAGGTTACCTGCGCCAGCATGCTCAGGAGTCTGCGCTCAAGGGTACTGAAACTGCACTGCCGTATGCCCGCGCTGCCAGCCTGGAAAACCGTTAAGTAAGGAGGCTCATGCGCGCGCTACCTCTCCTGACGCTGCTGGTTGGCAGCTGCATGACGGTGCCAGCGTTGGCAGCCAATTCTTCGCCCGAGGCGAGTGAATGGCTGAACAAGCTGGCACAGGCCGAGCAAAAACAGAGCTACCAAGGCGCTTTCGTCTACGAACGCAACGGTAGTTTTTCTTCACACGATATCTGGCACAGGGTAGAGGGCGGCAAGGTCAGCGAGCGGCTATTGCAGCTCGATGGCGCAGCCGAGGAAATCGTGCGCGTTGATGGCAAGGTGGCGTGTGTCAGCGGCGCCTTGGCCAGCGGGGTTACCAGCCCTCCAGATACTGCACCGCGTGTGCTTGATCCCCTGAAGCTCATGGGTTGGTACGACCTGAGCGTGGCGGGCAAGTCACGCGTGGCCGGGCGTGACGCGGTGATTGTGACGCTCACGCCGCGCGACCAGCACCGCTATGCCTTCGAATTGCACCTGGACCGCAAGACCGGCCTGCCGCTGCGCTCCTTGATGCTCAACGACAAGGGGCAGTTGCTGGAACGCTTCCAGATGACCCGTCTCGATACCGATGACCTGCCCAGCGACAGCGACCTGCAACCAAGCGCCGCCTGCAAGCCTGTGCAGCATGTGGCCTCGGTCAGCAATGACAACATCGCCGCCTGGCGTTCGGACTGGTTGCCGCCGGGCTTCGAACTGGTCAACAGCACCGTGCACCGCGACCCCAAGCTTGGCAGCTCGGTCAGTAGCCTGATGTACGACGATGGCCTGGCGCGCTTCTCGGTGTTCCTCGAGCCGGTCAAGGATGACGGTGGTAACGATGTGCGCACCCAGCTTGGGCCGACGTCGGCGGTTTCACGTCGCCTGAATACGCCCAAGGGCAAGGTCATGGTGACGGTCGTCGGTGAAATCCCCCTGGGTACGGCAGAGCGTGTTGCCCTGTCCATGCGACCTCAGGATGCCCAGGTACGCCAGTAATGGCGCCCGTTTGCGGGCCGTGCCAAAGGCAGCCGGGCATACGCCTGAAATGAAATTAAAGCATTGTCATTTGCAATCCGGCGGCAAATTTTCTATAGGTCAGGCTTTCAGGAGCCTGGCCTTTCCTGTTTTGTGCAGGGGCCTTTCTAACTACCGCTCGTTGTGACGGGAGCCGTATGTCAATACCACGCTTGAAATCCTACCTAATGATGGTCGCCACCGTGCTGATGCTCGGCCAGGCGCTCACCGCCCAGGCCGACGAAGCCCTGCCGGACTTCACCACGCTGGTCGAGCAGGCCTCGCCCGCGGTGGTCAACATCAGCACCAAGCAGAAGCTGCCGGACCGCCGCGTGGCCCAGGGCCAGATGCCGGACCTGGAAGGCCTGCCGCCGATGTTCCGCGAATTCTTCGAGCGCAACATGCCGCAACAGCCGCGCTCGCCCCGTGGCGATCGCCAGCGTGAGGCCATGTCGCTGGGCTCTGGCTTCATCATTTCCAGCGATGGCTATGTGTTGACCAACAACCATGTGGTCGCCGATGCCGACGAGATCATCGTCCGCCTGTCGGACCGCAGTGAGCTGCAGGCCAAGCTGATCGGCACCGATCCCCGTACCGACGTGGCCTTGCTCAAGGTTGATGGCAAGAACCTGCCCACCGTGAAACTGGGTGACTCCGAGAAGCTCAAGGTGGGCGAGTGGGTATTGGCCATCGGTTCGCCGTTCGGCTTCGACCACTCGGTGACCAAGGGCATCGTCAGCGCCAAGGGTCGCACCCTGCCCAACGATACCTATGTGCCGTTCATCCAGACCGACGTGGCCATCAACCCGGGTAACTCCGGTGGTCCGCTGTTCAACATGAAGGGCGAAGTGGTGGGTATCAACTCGCAGATCTTCACCCGTTCGGGCGGCTTCATGGGCCTGTCGTTCGCCATCCCGATCGATGTGGCGCTCGACGTTTCCAACCAGTTGAAGAAAGACGGCAAAGTCAGCCGCGGCTGGCTGGGCGTGGTGATTCAGGAGGTCAACAAGGACCTGGCCGAATCCTTCGGCCTCGACAAGCCGGCCGGCGCCCTGGTAGCCCAGGTGCTGGAAAACGGCCCGGCCGCCAAGGGTGGCTTGCAGGTGGGTGACGTGATCCTGAGCATGAACGGCCAGCCGATCGTCATGTCGGCCGACCTGCCGCACCTGGTCGGCAGCCTCAAGGATGGCGAAAAAGCCAAGCTGGAAATCATCCGCAACGGCAAGCGCCAGACCCTGGACGTGGCCGTGGGCGCCATGCCGGACGACGACGCCGACATCACCGCCGGTGCCGACGGCAGCACCGAGCGCAGCAGCAACCGCCTGGGTGTCGCGGTCGCCGACCTGACCGCCGAGCAGAAAAAATCCCTCGAGCTCAAGGGCGGCGTGGTGATCAAGGAAGTCCAGGATGGTCCGGCAGCGCTCATCGGCCTGCGCCCGGGTGACGTCATCAGCCACCTGAACAACCAGGCCATCGGCTCGGCCAAGGAATTCACCGAAATCGCCAAGGAACTGCCGAAGAACCGCTCGGTGTCGATGCGCGTGCTGCGTCAGGGCCGTGCCAGCTTCATCACCTTCAAGCTCGCTGAATAAGCGGCCAGGTGGGGCGAAAAGGGCAGCTTCGGCTGCCCTTTTTCATGAATATTCACAATTGGCTGGCGGGTAGTTGTGTACAGTCGGGCAGAGGAATCTCCCATCTGCGAACAGCTTAAGGTACAATGCCCGGCTATTTTTCGGCGGGCGTCCGGCTCGCAGCCTTTTCGAGTGTTGACCCGTGAGTGATTTGAGTCATATCCGCAATTTCTCCATCATCGCCCACATCGACCATGGCAAGTCGACGCTGGCCGACCGTTTCATCCAGATGTGCGGTGGCCTGACGGCTCGCGAAATGGAAGCCCAGGTACTGGACTCCATGGACCTGGAGCGCGAACGCGGTATTACCATCAAGGCCCACAGCGTCACGCTGCACTACAAGGCGCAGGACGGCAAGATCTACCAGCTGAACTTCATCGACACCCCTGGCCACGTCGACTTCACCTACGAAGTCTCGCGCTCGCTGGCAGCCTGTGAAGGCGCACTGCTGGTGGTCGACGCCGGCCAGGGTGTAGAGGCCCAGTCGGTTGCCAACTGCTACACCGCCATCGAGCAGGGCCTGGAGGTCATGCCGGTCCTCAACAAGATGGACCTGCCCCAGGCCGACCCGGACCGCGTCAAGGACGAAATCGAGAAAATCATCGGTATCGACGCCACTGACGCCGTGGCCTGCAGTGCCAAGAGCGGCATGGGCGTGGACGAGGTGCTCGAGCGCCTGGTGCACTCGATCCCGGCACCCGTGGGCGAAATCGATGCGCCGCTGCAAGCGCTGATCATCGACTCCTGGTTCGACAACTACCTGGGCGTGGTCTCGCTGGTGCGCGTGCGCCAGGGGCGCGTCAAGAAGGGCGACAAGATCCTGGTCAAGTCCACCGGCAAGGTGCACCTGGTCGACAGCGTGGGGGTGTTCACCCCGAAACACACCCAGACCGCCGACCTGAAAGCCGGTGAAGTGGGCTTCATCATCGCCAGCATCAAGGACATTCACGGTGCCCCGGTCGGCGACACCCTGACCTTGTCCTCGACCCCCGAGGTCGAAGTGCTGCCAGGCTTCAAGAAAATCCAGCCGCAGGTCTACGCAGGCCTGTTCCCGGTCAGCTCCGACGACTTCGAAGACTTCCGCGATGCCCTGCAGAAGCTCACCCTGAACGATTCGTCGCTGCAGTACATGCCGGAAAGCTCCGATGCACTGGGCTTCGGTTTCCGTTGCGGCTTCCTCGGCATGCTGCACATGGAGATCATCCAGGAGCGCCTGGAGCGCGAGTACGACCTGGACCTGATCACCACCGCACCCAGCGTGATCTACGAGCTGGAGCTGAAAACCGGCGAAACTATTGTCGTCGACAACCCGTCCAAGCTCCCGGATGTTTCAGCCGTGGCCGACTTCCGCGAGCCGATCGTGACCGCGACCATTCTGGTGCCGCAGGAGCACCTGGGTAACGTGATCACCTTGTGCATCGAGAAGCGTGGCGTGCAGCGCGACATGCAGTTCCTCGGTAGCCAGGTGCAGGTGCGCTATGACATGCCGATGAACGAAGTGGTGCTGGACTTCTTCGACCGCCTCAAATCCACCAGCCGCGGCTATGCTTCGCTGGATTACCATTTTGATCGCTACCAGTCGGCCAACCTGGTCAAGCTGGACGTGCTGATCAACGGCGACAAGGTCGATGCCCTGGCATTGATCGTGCACCGCGACAACGCGGCCTACAAAGGCCGTGCGTTGACCGAGAAGATGAAGGAACTGATCCCTCGGCAGATGTTCGACGTGGCGATCCAGGCAGCCATTGGCGGCCAGATCATTGCCCGGACAACCGTCAAGGCGCTCAGAAAGAACGTACTGGCCAAGTGCTACGGTGGTGACGTCAGCCGTAAGAAGAAACTGCTGGAGAAGCAGAAGGCCGGTAAGAAACGCATGAAACAGGTGGGCAACGTGGAAATTCCACAGGAAGCCTTCCTCGCCGTGCTCAGGTTGGATAGCTAGGTCCTATGTCGCTAAATTTCCCGCTGTTGCTGGTCATTGCCGTATTCGTCTGCGGTTTGCTGGGCTTGATCGACTTGCTGTTCCTGGCCCCGCGCCGGCGTGCGGCAATTGCCAACTATCAGGGCAGCGTAAGCCAGCCTGAAATGGCGGTGGTCGAGCGCCTGAACAAGGAACCGTTGCTGGTCGAGTACGGCAAGTCGTTCTTCCCGGTGCTGTTCATCGTACTGGTACTGCGCTCGTTCCTGGTCGAGCCGTTCCAGATCCCTTCGGGGTCGATGAAACCCACTCTGGAAGTGGGCGATTTCATCCTGGTGAACAAGTTCTCCTATGGCATTCGCCTGCCGGTGATCGACAAGAAGGTCATCGAGGTGGGTGACCCGCAGCGCGGCGACGTCATGGTGTTCCGTTACCCGAGCGACCCGAACGTCAACTACATCAAGCGTGTGGTCGGCCTGCCAGGCGACGTGGTGCGTTATACCAACGACAAGCGCCTGTTCGTCAACGGCCAGCCGGTTGCCGAACAGCTGGTAGGTAGCGAGCCGGGCACCTTGGGCAGCGCCACGCTGTACAAGGAAAAGCTGGGCGAGACCGAACACCTGATCCGCAAGGAAATGAGCCGCTATCGCATGCCGCCGGACCAGCAATGGACCGTGCCGGCAGGCCACTACTTCATGATGGGCGACAACCGCGACAACTCCAACGACAGCCGTTTCTGGGATGACCCGAATATTCCCAAGGAGCTGCACGGCATGGTTCCGGACCGGAACATCGTCGGCAAGGCCTTCGCGGTATGGATGAGCTGGCCGGAACCCAAGCTCAGCCACCTGCCCAACCTGTCGCGGGTCGGTTTGATCCATTGATACCCATCGGCGCTGTCCAGCAGACAGCGCCGAATGCATTTCTGACATAGGCTGTGTTCTCAGGGATCGGGAGATTCGCCGCACATCGCGCGGCGGGCCACAGCCAAACAGTCTTTCAGGATGTTGATTTGAACAACGCGTTAAATAACCAACGGGTGGCCGCATGAGTGCTTCCCTTGCCCGTCTGGAGCGAAAGCTCGGCTACACCTTCAAGAACCAGGACCAGATGCTCCTGGCGCTGACCCATCGCAGTTACGCCGGGCGCAACAACGAGCGCCTGGAGTTCCTGGGTGACGCCATTCTCAACTTCGTCGCCGGTGAAGCGCTGTTCGAGCGTTTTCCGCAGGCCCGCGAAGGCCAGCTGTCGCGCCTGCGGGCGCGGCTGGTCAAGGGCGAAACACTGGCCCGCCTGGCCCGTGGCTTCGACCTTGGTGAGTACCTGCGCCTGGGGTCCGGCGAGCTCAAGAGCGGTGGTTTTCGCCGCGAGTCGATCCTTGCCGATGCGCTGGAAGCACTGATTGGCGCCATTTACCTGGACGCCGACATGGAAACCGCCCGCGAGCGTGTGCTGGCCTGGCTGGCCAATGAGTTCGAGGGCCTGACCCTGGTCGACACCAACAAGGACCCGAAAACCCGCCTGCAAGAGTTCCTGCAGTCGCGCAGCTGCGAGCTGCCGCGCTACGAAGTGGTGGATATCCAGGGCGAGCCGCACTGCCGCACCTTTTTCGTTGAATGCGAAGTGGTGCTGCTGAACAACAAGAGCCGTGGCCAAGGCGTTAGCCGGCGTATTGCCGAGCAAGTTGCCGCTGCGTCTGCACTGATCGCCCTGGGCGTGGAGAATGGCAATGACTGATAGCAACCCGACCCGCTGCGGCTATGTAGCCATTGTCGGCCGCCCGAACGTGGGCAAGTCGACCCTGCTCAACCACATCCTCGGCCAAAAGCTGGCGATTACCTCGCGCAAGCCGCAGACCACCCGCCACAACATGCTCGGCATCAAGACCGAAGGTGATGTGCAGGCGATCTACGTCGATACCCCTGGCATGCACAAGGCCAACGACAAGGCCCTGAACCGCTACATGAACCGCAATGCTTCGGCGGCCCTGAAAGACGTCGACGTGGTGATCTTCGTGGTCGACCGTACCAAGTGGACCGACGAGGACCAACTGGTGCTGGAGCGCGTGCAGTACGTGACCGGGCCGCTGATCATCGCGGTCAACAAGACCGACCGCATGGAAGAGAAGGCCGAGTTGATCCCGCACCTGCAATGGCTGCAGGAGCAGTTGCCGAACGCCGAGGTGATGCCGATTTCTGCGCAGCAGGGCCATAACCTCGAGGCGCTGGAAGCGCAGATCGCCAAGCATCTCCCGGAAAATGACCACTTCTTCCCGGAAGACCAGATCACCGACCGCAGCAGCCGTTTCCTGGCGGCCGAACTGGTGCGCGAGAAGATCATGCGCCAGCTGGGGGCCGAGTTGCCTTACCAGATCACCGTGGAGATCGAGGAATTCAAGCAGCAGGGGCACGTGCTGCACATCCACGCGCTGATCCTGGTTGAGCGCGATGGCCAGAAAAAGATCATCATTGGCGACAAGGGCGAGCGCATCAAGCGCATCGGCTCCGAGGCGCGCAAAGACATGGAAGTGCTGTTCGACTCCAAGGTCATGCTCAACCTGTGGGTCAAGGTGAAGGGTGGCTGGTCCGACGATGAGCGCGCGTTGCGTTCACTGGGTTACGGCGACCTGTAAGCAATACTGTTGGGGCCGCGGTGCGGCCCATCGCTGGCAAGCCAGCTGCCACAGGTACTGCACAAGCCCTGGGGCGATGCGGTCGGTGTGGGAGCTGGCTTGCCGGCGATGGGCTTCACAGCCGCCCCACTGTGCGGTTTTCCTGGCTACAGGGAACGAGTGATCTCCCATGGAACAACCTGTCGGCCAGCCAGCCTATGTGCTGCACAGCCGCGCCTACAAGGAAACCAGTGCGCTGGTGGACTTTTTCACCCCGCAGGGCCGCATGCGCGCGGTACTGCGCCGTGCGCGCGGCAAGGGTGGCAGCCTGGTACGGCCGTTCGTGCCGCTGGAGCTCGAACTGCGCGGGCGTGGCGAGCTGAAGAATGTCGGGCGCATGGACAGCGCCGGCATCGCCGCCTGGTTGCATGGCGATGCACTGTTCAGCGGGCTGTACCTCAACGAGTTGCTGATGCGCCTGCTGCCTGCCGAGGCGCCATTCGTGGCCCTTTTCGAGCACTACGCACTCACCCTGCAGGCCTTGGCCGAGGGGCGCCCGCTGGAGCCGCTGCTGCGTTCGTTCGAATGGCGGCTGCTCGATGAGCTTGGTTACGCGTTTTCCCTGAGCCAGGACGTCAACGACCACCCCATTGCCGCCGATGGCCTGTACCGCTTGCGCGTGGACGCAGGCCTGGAACGGGTCGAGCTGGTGCAACCCGGCTTGTTCCGCGGCACCGAGCTGCTGGCCCTGGCGCAAGCCGATTGGAGCGCGGACGGTGCCTTGCTCGCCGCCAAGCGCCTGATGCGCCAGGCCCTGGCCGTTCACCTGGGCGGCAAGCCACTGGTCAGCCGGGAACTGTTTCGCAAGCGCTGATCACGACGTATGCTGTGGGCCTCAATCTTCAGGAGAGCCTTTCGTGACTCACAGCAACCGCATGCTTCTTGGCGTCAACATCGACCACGTGGCAACCCTGCGCCAGGCCCGCGGCACGCGTTACCCTGACCCGGTCAAGGCTGCCCTGGATGCCGAGGAAGCAGGCGCCGACGGCATTACCGTGCACCTGCGCGAAGATCGCCGGCACATTCAGGAGCGCGACGTGGTGCTGCTCAAGGACGTGCTGCAGACGCGCATGAACTTTGAAATGGGCGTCACCGATGAGATGATGGCCTTTGCCGAGAAAATTCGCCCGGCGCACATTTGCCTGGTACCTGAAACCCGTCAGGAGCTGACCACCGAAGGTGGCCTGGACGTGGCCGGGCAGGAGGCACGGATCAAGGCGGCGGTCGAACGCCTGGCACGCACTGGCGCCGAAGTGTCGCTGTTCATCGATGCTGACGAGCGGCAGATCGAGGCCTCACGCCGGGTCGGCGCCCCCGCCATCGAGCTGCACACCGGGCGCTATGCCGACGCGCAAACCCCAGGCGAGGTGGCCGATGAGCTGCGGCGCATTGTCGACGGTGTGGCGTTTGGCGTGGGTCAGGGGCTGGTCGTCAATGCCGGCCATGGCCTGCATTACCACAACGTCGAGGCGGTGGCGGCGATCAAGGGTATCAATGAGCTGAACATTGGCCACGCATTGGTGGCGCATGCCCTGTTCGTGGGCTTCAAGGCTGCTGTGGCCGAGATGAAGGCCCTGATCGTCGCGGCTTCGCGCTGATATGTCAGTTGCCTGTACCAGCCTATTCGCGGGTACAGGCGGCCGATCACTCGGCAGGAAACACCAGCGTGAAGCGGGTCGGCCCCAAGGGGCTGCTGCTCACCTCGACCCGCCCGCCGTGCAGTTGCATGATCGATTTGACGATCGCCAGCCCCAAGCCGGTCCCGCCCTCCAACCGCGAGCGCCCCGAACCCACCCGGTAAAAGCGTTCGAACAGCTGTGGCTGCTCAGCCGCAGCGATGCCTGGGCCACGGTTCTGCACAGATAGCCGTATTTCGTTGCCTGTACGCTGGATATGCAAGTCGACCGGTTCACCCTCAGGGCTGTGCCGTATGGCATTGCTCAACAGGTTCGACAGCGCCCGTTGAACCATCAACCGGTCGCCCAACGCCGTGCCCCAACCCTGCACCCGCAGCGCTACGCCTTTGAGCTCGGCACTGAAGGTGAACAGCTCGACTACCCGGGCAGTTTCGTCGGCCAACGCTAAGGGCTTGAGCGCCACCTGGGTTTGCGGTTGGCTGACCTGGGCAAGAAACAGCATGTCATTGATGATGCGGTTGAGCCGGGTCAGCTCCTCGATACTGTCTTCCAGCACCTCCCGGTAGTTGGCGTTCTCCCGTTCGCGCGCCAGGGTCACCTGGGCCTTGCCCATCAGGTTGCTCAAGGGGGTACGCAGTTCGTGCGCCAAGTCGTCGGAGAACTGCGCGAGCTGGCTGACACCCTGGTCAAGGCGGTCGAGCATCACGTTGATGCTGCGCGCGAGTTCAGCCAGTTCCAGTGGCAGGCCGCTGGCGGGCAGGCGATGCTGCAGGTCCTGGGCCGAAACCTGGCCAGCGATGCGCCGAAAATGTCGCAGGGGCTTGAGGCCGCGCTGCATCAGCCACCAGGCCCCCGCGCCAATCAGCAGCAGCATCAGTGGCAGCGCCAGCAGGGTTGAGTGCAGGTACGCCTGCAACAGGGCGTTATCGTCGGCGCGGTTGAGCGACATCAGCACCTTGACCGGGGTGTTGTCACGCAGGCGCATCAACCGGCTGACGGTCAGGATCTGGTTGCCGCTGCTGTCGCGCCAGGCGTGAAAGGTTAGGCGTTCGTCGGTGGGCAGCTCAGCGACGCGCGAGTCCAGTGCCGGCCCCAGGCTGAGCAGGTGTGGGTGGCGGCTTTCCTGCGCCAGCACGCTGAGGCTGAGGTTGTCGTGCCCCATCACCAGGTCGAGCAGGGGGTGGGCCCTGGTGCCCAGGTCCTCGCTGCGCAGATCGACCCGCAGGTTGTGCTCGACTTGCAGCATCTTGCGCGCCAGGTCCCCGCGTGCGCGGCTGTCCAGCTCGTGATCCAGGGCGAACACGGCCAGGCAGGCCAGCAACAACACCAGCGCAGCGCCCATCAGCGTGACGCTAAGGCCCAGGCGCAAAGAGAGGCTGGTAGTCTTCAAAAACGCGCCTCCAGCACGTAACCGACACCGCGCAGGGTATGGATCAGTTTGTTGTCGAACGGGTCGTCGATCTTGGCGCGCAGGCGCCGGATCGAGACCTCCACCACATTGGTGTCGCAATCGAAATTCATGTCCCACACCATTGAGATGATCTGCGTGCGCGACAGCACTTCACCGGTCTGACGCATCAGCAGGTGGAGCAGGGCGAACTCCTTGGCGGTCAGGTCGATGCGTTGCCCGGCGCGATAGGCGCGGTGGCGGCCCGGGTCCAGCTCAAGGTCGGCGACCCGCAGGGTACTGGGTTGCAGTTGCTGGTCGTTGCGGCGCAGCAGGCTGCGAATGCGCGCCAGCAGTTCAGGGAATTCAAAGGGTTTGAGCAGGTAGTCATCGGCGCCCAGGTCCAGGCCCTTTACCCGGTCGGCCAGGCGGCCATGGGCGGTCAGCATCATGATGCGCGTGGTCGATTCGGCACGCAGGCGCTGAAGTACGGTCCAGCCATTGAGCTCGGGCAGGTTGACGTCGAGGATGACCAGGTCGTACGGGTGCTGGCGTGCCAGGTGCAGGCCGTCGGTGCCGGTATGGGCGCAGTCGACCACATAGCCGTTTTCGCGCAGCCCTTGCTGCAGGTAATCGGCGGTACGCAGCTCGTCCTCGATGATCAGTAGGCGCATGGGTTGGCTCGGTGTGGTGGAAAGGGGGCGATTCTCGACCCTGTAGTGACATCAGGGTCAAGGCGCAGGATGTTACGGCATGCGTTAGCGGCCGAGGCGTAGATAACGGATTTGTAATGCGGGTGTTATCTGGCTGTCCGTTGCGGCGCCGGCACATTGCAGGACTGTAATCCGCGCCTCACCTTGCTGTTAGCCAGCCTCTGCGACCATGGCCTGACTGATCGGCTACCACGAGGCAACCCCGATGAACCTGACCAAATACCTACTGTTGGCCACCCTTGCCCTGGGCAGCGCCAGTGTCTACGCCGAGGGCGGTGCGGAGCGCTCCAGGCAGTTCTGGCAAGCGTTCCGCGAAGACCAGCAGCGCCTGCACGGCGACAAGCAGCAGGCCGTGGCCGAGCGCGAGCGCAAGGCGCAAGAGAAGGCCCGTGAGGTGGCCAAGGATTGAGTCGCAGCAGCGGCGCCGGCACTGCTCCCCGGCGTCGCTGGCTTCAGGCGCCCGCATGGGTAATGCCTGTCAGTTAAGCGTTAATGGGGCTGCAAAGCAGCCCCATTAACGCTTAACTGACTGGCATTACCCCCATGGGCGCTTTTTTTATTTGCGCGCCAGCAGGGTGGCCCGGCGTGGTGCGGGCAGGCCTTCGATGGTCTTGCTGTGGTCGTTCGGGTCGAGGAAGTCAGCCAAGGACTGGTAACGCATCCAGTCGGTGCTGCGCTGCTCTTCAATGCTGGTCACACTCACGTCGACGCAGCGTACGTCGCTGAAGCCGGCACGGCGCAACCAGCGCGCCAACGCCGGTACCGAAGGCAGGTACCAGACATTGCGCATCTGTGCGTAGCGGTCTTCGGGCACCAGCACCTGGTTTTCATCACCCTCGACCACCAGGGTTTCCAGTACCAGCTCCCCCCCTTTGACCAGGCAGTCCTTCAGCGCCAGCAGGTGCTCGATGGGCGAGCGGCGGTGGTAGAACACGCCCATGGAAAACACCGTATCGAACCCTTCCAGGTTGGCCGGCAGTTCTTCGAGCGCGAAAGGCAGATGCCAGGCGGGCAGTTCCGGCAGGTATTGCTGCACCGCCTGGAACTGGCAGAAAAACAGCCAGTTGGGGTCGACGCCGATCACCATGTCGGCGCCCGCACCGAGCATGCGCCACTGGTAGTAGCCGTTGCCACAACCGACATCGAGCACACGTTTGCCCTTGAGATCCAGGTGAGGGGCCACGCGAGACCACTTCCAGTCGGAACGCCATTCGGTGTCGACGTGCACGCCGAACAGGTCGAACGGGCCTTTGCGCCAAGGTGACAGGCCCATCAAGGCCTGGCGCATCTGTGCACGGGTGGCCGCGTCGCAGTCGCAGTCCAGGCGCAGGCCGTTCACCAGGTCGACTTCACTCGGTTGCACGGCGGGCAAGGCTTCCAGCGCACCGCGCCAGCGGTCCAGGTCACCGTGGCCCTTTTCCAGCTTGGCTTGCAGTTGCGCTTGCAGGCCTTGCGACCAGGAAGCCAGGGGGGTACCCGCCAGGCGGCGGACCAGGGAAGACAGATCGATCATGGCAGGGCTATCAACGAGGCGAAGTTAAGGCATTGGAACCACGGCACCACTTTCGAGAAGCCGGCGGCAAGCAGGCGCTCCTGGTGGGTTTCGAGGGTATCGGGGCGCATCACATTTTCAATGGCGCTGCGTTTCTGGGCGATTTCGAGTTCGCTGTAACCGTTGGCCCGCTTGAAGTCCAGATGCAGCTCATTGAGCAGGTCCTGGGCTCGCTCATCGGCGAAGCGCAGTTTTTCCGACAGGATCAACGCACCGCCGGGCAGCAGTGCCTGGCGGATGCGGGCAAGCAGTGCCAGGCGTTGGTCGGGGGCGATGAATTGCAGGGTGAAGTTCATCGCCACCACCGAGGCGGGCTCGAAGGGGAGGGCGAGGATATCGGCTTCGAGCACCTGTACCGGCAACAGCTCCTGGAACATCGAGTCCTGGGCGGTGAGGTACTGGCGGCAGCGCTCGACCATGGCGGCGGAGTTGTCGACCGCGATCACCCGGCAACCATCGCTGCGCACATGCCGGCGCAGCGACTGGGTGACCGCACCCAGCGATGCGCCCAGGTCGTAAAGGGCGGTATGCGGCTGGGCAAAGCGTGCGGCCAGCACACCGAGGTTTTCCACGATGGTTGGATACCCCGGCACCGAGCGCTTGATCATGTCTGGGAACACGCGCACCACGTCCTCGTTGAAGACGAAGTCGGGCACTTGCTCCAGGGGTTGGGCAAAAAGGCGGTCGGGTTGTTTGCTCACGGCGGATCCAGGCTGCGGGTGGTAGGCAAGGGCGGCATTCTAGCCAAACCGCGGCCTGGATGCATGATTGGCTGACCGGCGCTGCAGCTCAGTTGACCCGAAGGGCGCAATCGAAGGTTTGCACGGGCGCGACGTCGGTGGCCCAAGGCTGCTGGTAGACCAGCACCAGCTTGCCTTCACCCCGGGCGTGGGCCTGGTAGCGCCAGGTGGACAAACCCGAGCTGCCGACCATGCCTGTGTCGTCTGGCGCGCTGTAGACCTCGGGGCCAAGGCTGTGCAGTACACCGGCTGCCGGGTCCTGCACACGCCAACGGTAGCCGGTAGAGGGGTTGCTGGGCAGGCTCAGCGTGAGGTTCTGGCCAACCTGCAGGCGGATGGGGCACTCGCTTTCGGCGTCCAGTTCGACGGGTTGAGTGGGTTGCTGGGCGCAGGCGCCCAGCAGGGCGAAGCTCAGGGGAACGAGCAGACGAGGGGCGGCCATGTTGGCTCCGGAGGCTGGCGATGGCCTGAGGATAACCGATGATCAAGGAAATTTGTGGGGCTTGTGCCTGATGCCGGTCAGCCAAGCGATTGGGGCCGCTGTGCGGCCCATCGCCGGCAAGCCGGGCTCCCACAGGCTGGGCGCTGGCTTGCCATCGATGAGCTGCAAAGCAGCCCAGGGCCTGTCAGAACAGTACTTTCGCCACGTCGGCAAAGCGTTTGGCAAAATGCACTGTCAAACCTTCGCGCAGGTAGTCCGGCAGTTCCTCGAAGTCGCCGCGGTTAGGCTCTGGCAAGATCAATTCGAAGATCTTCTGCCGCCGTGCCGCGATCACTTTCTCGCGCACCCCGCCAATGGGCAGCACCTGGCCGGTGAGGGTAAGTTCGCCGGTCATGGCCACCCCTTTCTTCGGTGCCTGGTTGCGGGCCAGCGACAGCAGGGCACTGGCCATGGTGATGCCAGCGCTCGGCCCGTCCTTGGGGGTGGCCCCTTCAGGCACATGCAGGTGAATGAAGGCTTCGTTGAAGAAACCGGGGTCACCCCCGAACTGCTTGAGGTTGGAGCTGACGTAGCTGTAGGCGATCTCGGCCGATTCCTTCATCACATCGCCCAGCTTGCCAGTCAGCTTGAAGCCGCGGTTGAGGGTGTGGATGCGGGTTGCCTCGATCGGCAAGGTCGCGCCGCCCATGCTGGTCCAGGCCAGGCCGGTGATCACACCTTTGCCCGCCAGTACTTGCTCGCTGCGGAACACCGGCATGCCGAGTGCGGCCTCCAGGTCCTTGGTGCCGATTTTCAGCTTGGCGTCCGGGTTTTCCAGCAGCTTGACCACCGCCTTGCGCACCAGCTTGCCCAATTGCTTTTCCAGCTGGCGCACCCCGGCCTCTCGGGCGTAGCCCTCGATCACCGTGCGCAGCGCGCTGTCGCTGATGCTCAGGCTGGCCTTGGCCACCCCGGCCTTTTGCAACTGCTTGGGCCACAGGTGGCGCTTGGCGATGGCCAGTTTTTCTTCGGTGATATAGCCGGACAGGCGGATCACTTCCATGCGGTCCAGCAACGGGCCGGGGATCGAGTCCAGGGTGTTGGCGGTACATACGAAGAGCACTTTCGACAGGTCCAGGCGCAGGTCCAGGTAGTGGTCGAGGAAGTCGACGTTCTGTTCCGGGTCGAGGGTTTCCAGCAGCGCCGAGGCCGGGTCGCCCTGGTAGCTCTGACCCATTTTGTCGATCTCGTCGAGCATGATGACCGGGTTCATCACTTCGACATCCTTCAACGCCTGCACCAGCTTGCCGGGTTGGGCGCCGATGTAGGTGCGGCGGTGGCCCTTGATCTCGGCCTCGTCGCGCATGCCGCCGACGCTGAAGCGGTAGAACGGCCGGCCGAGCGACTCGGCAATCGACTTGCCGATACTGGTCTTGCCCACGCCGGGCGGGCCTACCAGCAGCACGATCGAGCCGCTGATCTCGCCCTTCCAGGCGCCAACGGCGAGGAACTCGAGGATGCGTTCCTTGATGTCGTCGAGGCCTGCATGGTGCTGGTCGAGTACCTTGCGCGCGTGCTTGAGGTCGAGCTTGTCCTTGCCGTGGATGCCCCATGGCAGGGCAGTGGCCCATTCCAGGTAGTTGCGGGTAACGGCGTATTCGGGCGAACCGGTTTCCAGAATGGCCAGTTTGCCCATTTCTTCATCGATGCGTTTGCGCGCCTGCTCGGGCAGGGTCTTGCCTTCCAGGCGCTGCTCGAACTGCTCCAGGTCGGCACTGCGGTCGTCCTTGGTCAGGCCCAGCTCCTGCTGAATGACCTTGAGCTGTTCCTTGAGGAAGAACTCGCGCTGATGCTCGCCAATCTGGCGGTTCACCTCGGCCGAAATCTCGTTTTGCAGGCGGGCGACTTCGACCTCCTTGCGCAACATGGGCAGCACTTTTTCCATGCGCTTGAGCATGGGCACGCAGTCCAGCACTTCCTGCAACTGGCCGCCGGTAGCCGAGGTCAGCGCGGCGGCGAAGTCGGTGAGCGGCGACGGGTCGTTAGGGCTGAAGCGGTTGAGGTAGTTCTTCAGCTCTTCGCTGTAAAGCGGGTTGAGCGGCAGCAGTTCCTTGATCGCGTTGATCAGGGCCATACCGTAGGCCTTGACCTCGTCGGTAGGCTCGGCGGGCTGGCGCGGGTATTCCACTTCGACCAGATAGGGCGGGCGGTGATGCTTGAGCCAGGTACGGATACGCACCCGGGTCAGGCCTTGGGCCACGAACTGCAGCTTGCCGTTTTCACGGCTGGCATGGTGCACCTTGACCAGCGTGCCGTACTGCGGCAAAGCCGAGGTATCGAAGTGGCGGTGGTCTTCTGCCGGCGTGTCCATGAAGAAAAGGGCCAGGCAGTGGTCAGGGGACTTGGCGACCAGATCAAGGGTTTCCGCCCAGGGCTCTTCGTTGACGATTACAGGCAGTACCTGGGCCGGGAAGAACGGGCGGTTGTGGATCGGAATCACATAGACCTTGTCCGGCAGTTGTTGGCCGGGCAGGGCGAGGGCGTGGCCGGCTTGGGCCTGGGGGGTGGTGTGTTCGACTTCGCTGTGTTCGTCGGGGTGTTCCGGGAAATCCTGCTGGTCGCTCATGGGGCACCTGCGTGAATGACTATGGTGCTTAGATGGGGCGCAGGGGATTGGGTTTCAAGTTTCAAGCTGCAAGGTGCAAGCTGCAAGCTGCAAGCTGCAAGCTGCAAGCTACAAGCTACAAGCTACAAGCTACAAGCTACAAGCTACAAGAAAAAAGCGGGACCGCATTGGCCCCGCTTGTACTTGCAGCTTGTAGCTTGTGACTTGCAGCTTGTAGCTTGTGACTTGCAGCTTGTAGCTTGTGACTTGCAGCTTATTCAGCCAGTTTGTAAGCGATGATGTAATCGCCCATCCGCGTACCCAGCGAGCCATGCCCGCCCGCGGTCACCAGCACATATTGCTTGCCGTCCTTGCCGGTGTAGGTCATCGGGGTGGCTTGGCCACCCGCTGGCAGGCGGGCTTTCCACAGTTCCTTGCCGTTGTTCACGTCGTAGGCGCGCAGGTACTGGTCGAGGGTCCCGCTGAGGAAACCGACGCCGCCTGCGGTCACGATCGAGCCGCCCATGCTGGGCACGCCAACCGGCAGGCCGATCGGCACGGGTGTGCTGTCACGGGTGGTGCCGTTCTTGTGCTTCCACACGACTTTGTTGGTGAACAGGTCGATGGCGGCCACGTAGCCCCAGGCCGGGGCCTGGCACGGCACGCCCAGGGGCGACATGAACGGGTGCATGGTCACGGCATACGGGGCACCGGTGTTCGGCTGCACGCCGCTGGTTTCGCTTTCGCGCTTGCTGCCCTCGGCAACCTGTTCACGCGGCACCATCTTCGACACGAATGCCATGTAGTTGGGCGAGGTGAACAGCAACTGGCGCACCGGGTCGACCGATACGCTGCCCCAGTTGAACACGCCTACGTTGCCTGGGTAGACCAGCGAGCCCTGCTCGGACGGTGGGGTGTACTGGCCCTCGTAGCGCAGTTCGCGGAACTGGATGCGGCACAGCATCTGGTCGAACGGGGTGGCGCCCCACATGGCTTGTTCGGTCAGGTCCGGGCCCAGCAGGTTGAGGTCGGAACGGGCCTGGGTCGGCGAAGTGTGGTCGCCTTTCACCGCACCTTGCGGCGTGGGGATTTCACGGATCGGCACGATTGGCGTACCGTCGCGGCGGTCGAGTACATACAGGCTACCCTGCTTGGTCGGCACGATGATCGCCGGTTTCACGCCATCGTCGGTCTTCAGGTGCACCAGGGTCGGCTGGCTGCCGACGTCCATGTCCCACAGGTCGTGGTGGGTGAACTGGTAGTTCCAGCGAGCCTTGCCGGTCGCAAGGTCCAGGGCCACCACACCAGCGCTGTACTTCTCGGCGCCTGGGGTGCGGTCAGCGCCCCACTGGTCTGGGGTCTGGTTACCCAGCGGCAGGTAGATCATGCCGAGGTCTTCGTCGACACTGGCGATCGACCACATGTTGGCCGAGTTGCGGCTGTACATCTTGCCGGGGGCCAACGGCTTGGTGTCTTCCGGGTTGTTGCTGTCCCAGTTCCACACCAGGTGGCCGTCGTGCACGTCATAGGCGCGGATAACGCCAGACGGCTCGTTGGTGGACTCGTTGTCGGTGACATGGCCGCCGATGATCACCAGGTCGCGGGTAATGGCCGCGGGCGAGGTGGAGTAATAGCCGCCGGCGGTGAACGGGCCGATGCCGGTTGTCAGGTCGATCACACCCTGGTTGGCGAAGCCTTCGCAGACCTTGCCGTTATCGGCGTTGATGGCGATCAGGCGCGCATCTGCGGTGGGCAGATACAGGCGGCGCGGGCAAGCCTGCGCAACGGCTTGGCCGGCGTCGCTGATTTTCGGGGCCGGGCTGCCGTCGCGGCTGACGTAGCGGTTCTCGTCATAATACGAAACCCCGCGGCAGGTCATGTGGGCAAAGCCTTTGAAGGTGCCGGTGGGGCTCTTCACCTGCGGGTCATAGCGCCAGATTTCCGCGCCGGTGTCCGGGTCGAGTGCCAGCAGGCGGCTATGCGCGGTGCAGGCATACAGCATGCCGTTGACTTTCAGCGGGGTGTTCTGGTTGGTCAGCTCGACCGGGTCGTTCTCGGTCGGCAGGTCACCGGTGCGGATGCGCCAGGCTTCTTCCAGGCGGTAGGCGTTCTGCGGGGTGATCTGGCGCAGTGGCGAATAGCGGTCGCCATGCTCGGTACGGCCATAAGCCTGCCATTCGCCGTCCGGCATGCTCGGCGCGGCGCTGGCCATCTCGCTGCTGTCGCGGCCCAGTTCGCCAAACACCTCACCCGGGTGGGTGAACTGGCTGCCCAGGGCGCAGGCGCCTGCGGCCACCACGGCCACGCTGAGCAGCGCCGTGTTGGCAGTGCTGGCCGGGCCGATCAGCGGGCGGCGCGCCCACGGCAGCAGCAGGACCACGCCGATGGCGAACCAGATGGCCAGGCGCGGCACCAGTTGCCACCAGTCCAGGCCGACTTCTAGCAAGGCCCACACCGTGCTGCCTAGCAGCACCAGGCCGTACAGGCCCAAGGCAATGCGCCGTTGGGCCAGCAGCAGAATGCCCGACAAGGCAAAGCCGATACCGGCAACAAGGTAGTACAGCGAGCCGCCCAGCTGGCTCAACTTGATGCCGCCGGCCAGCAGGGCCAGGCCCATCAGCAACAGCAGCGCGCCAATCAGGCGCGGTAGCCAGCGGCTTCCAGTGTTGGCACCTTCAGTGCTCATTTCAGGTTCTCCGTCACGTCAAAAAAATTCAGAAACTGCTTTGGATCTTCAGGCCACCGACCAGGGCGCCATCAACTTGCGACACGCCGCCGGGATGGCGGATGTACTGCAGGTTCGGGCGGACCGTGAGCCAGTTGGCCACATGAATGCCGTAGTACAGCTCGGCGCTGTATTCCGTGTCTTGCACAGGCAGGAAGCCGGGGTTGTCGTAATCGTCAAGGCCGGCTGCCTGGTTGGCCAGGCGGGCGTTCTTGCGGTAGCCAGGGTTGACGTGCACGCGGGCGAGGGCGAAGCCGATGTCGTCCTTGGCGCGGGCATCGAAAGGCCCTTTGAATACCAGTCCTGCCTGAACATAGTTGTCGATGACATTGGTTTTCTTGTCGTGCATCGTTGCGTTGGCGAATAGGCTCAGGCCACGCGAATGGTCGGAAGCCAGTGCAGTCACCTGCTGCTGGGCGCCGAGCCACACGCCATGCTTGCTCGAGCTGCTGCGGTAGGCGCCGCCGCTCAGGGCTGCCGGCTGGCCGTTGCTGTCCTTGAGAACATCGTGTGCCTTGGCATTACTGTAGTAGTAGCCGGCGCGATATTCCCCTTTCAGGCCTTTGACGCGCGGGCTCCATACCAGTTCGACTGGCATGACCGCACCTTGGGTGCCGCTGCCACTGAGCTTGAAGCCGTTACCTGACTCGAGGTTGGACGGGTTCTGTTCGAACACGCCAACCTGCGCGTACAACGTGGGGCTGAGGTTGTAGCGCACGCGCAGGGCCCATTGGCTGACCGGCCAGTTGTACCAGATGCCACCCACCCAGTTGCCCACCTGCGAGCCGCAGAAGGCCAGGTTCTGGAAGTCACAGGGGAAACTGTTGAAGTCCTCGCCTTCGCCGAAACGGCCGAATTTCACGTCCAGTGCGCCGTCGAAGTACTTCTGCTTGATCCACATTTGCGTCAGCCGCCAGGTTTCACCGCGGCCCCATACTTCCTGGGCCGAGGTAAAGCCACCCACGCGTGGGTCATTGATGCGGTCGTTGCTGATGTTGTCGCCGTGGCGCTCGGTGATGGTCAGTTGCACTTCGGTGTCGTGCCAGCCAAGGATCTTGTCCAGGTCCAGGTGGCTGCCAAAGGTGAACTGGTCGCTGTAGCGCGCGGTACGATCATGGTCGTAGCCACCGTGCAGGTTGCTGCCCATCTCGCCGGTGTAGCCGAGGGTGAAGTCGTAGCCTTGTTCAAGCAACCGGGTGCGGGTGCCGCCCCAGTCGCCGAGCATCCACGGGGAGTCGTTGGCGAACATTTCGCTGGCGCAGGTGGGGGTCGCCAAGGCAGCAAGGGCGACGCCTATGTAACAGGTTTTGGGCAGTTGGAGCATGAGATAGCGCTATCTTCTGATTATTGAAAAAACGGCAAGCGCATCGAAAGGCCAGGCTTTCAATGGATGTGGCAACGTGGGAGTTCAGTGAAGCGTTTCAGCTTGCGGCGGGGAGGATATAGGGGAAGGCGTCAGAAAAAAAGACAAATTGTCGCAGGTCATTATTGTTCAATTGGTAATAATGCCCTTCGGGGTCTGCTCTGCGCAGTACCTGCGCCTACCCAGGTATGGCGCAGTACGTGTAGGAAATGGCTTGCCGGCGATTGGGGCGCAATGCGCCCCCACCATTTCAAAAGGTGGTACGCAGGCCCACTTCCACACTGCGCCCCGGTGCTGGCGCGATATCGCGCAGAATCGAGCTGGCATAGCGCACGGTCTGGTCGGTCAGGTTCTCACCGCGCACGAACGCCAGCCACTGGCTCTGGCCAACGTCGAAGCGGTAGCCGACGCTGGCCCCCAGGGTGGTATAGCCATCGGTGCTGCTTTCGTTGGCCGGCTTGCGGTGCTGAGAGGCGGCGTGCTGCACGTCCACCCGGGCCTGCCAGCGGTCCAGCTCCCAGACCAGGCCACTGTTCAGGCGTAGCGGAGCAATGCGGGGCAGCGGCTCGCCGCTGTCAAGGTTCTTGGCCCGGGTGTAGTCACCCGACAATTCCAGGGCAAAGCTGCCATAACGGTTCTCGACCAGCTGCCAGCGGTCCTGGGCCTCGATGCCGTAGAAGCGTGCCCGCACACCTTGGTACTGGTACTCCGGGAAACCTTCGTCGTGATCATGGTCAGCTTCGTCGTGGTCGTGATCATGCCCGCCTTCGCGCAGGTTGCCGGTGCCGATCAGGCCGATGTAATTGCGGAAGTGGCTGTAGAACAGCCCGACGCTGCCCTTGTGCGTACCGTTGTCGAAGCGTAACGCCAGGTCGGCGGAAATGGCCTTTTCCTTGTTCAGGCTGGCATCACCGACTTCATAGGCACCGGTGGCGACGTGGGCGCCATTGGCATACAGCTCGTAAAAGGTCGGGGCGCGTTCGGTATAGCCAAGGTTGGCCGCCAGCGACCAGACCGGGTCGAGTTGGTACACCGCGCCCGATGACAGGCTGAACGCATTGAAGCTGCTGGTGCTGTTGGCGTCGACGAAGTTCTCGTTGCCTTTGGCATCCGGGTCCACGCGGGTGTGTTCCATGCGTGCGCCCAGGCTCAGGTTCAGGCGCTCGGTCGCTTGCCACTGTTCGAGCATGAACAACGCCAGGCTGTCGGTATCGGTGTGCGGCACGAAGGCCTCTTCGCCCAGGGCAGAGAATTCGTTGCGGCTGACTTGTGCACCGATCACGCCCTCTACCGGCCCGAGCGGCTGGTGGCGGGCTTCGATACGCGCTTCGTAGCCTTTGTTCTTGAACGTGGTGTGAACCTCGCCTTCCTCTATTTCGCTGTGTTCGTAGTCGGTGTAGCCGGCATCGACCTTGACCGAGCTGAACGGGCCGTCGAGGTCGCGCAGTTCGGAGGCGAAGGCGTAGTGGTCCTGTTTCATGTCCAGGCGCACGCCGGATTCGGCCACCGAGCCGTAGTTGCTGTCGTAGCGGCTGTACGACAGGCCGGCGTAACCGTGGTCCCAGTGGTAGGCACCGCCGATGGCGCCGCCATCCTGGCGGCCATCGCTGTTTTCCAGGCGGTGCTTGCTGCCGGGCTCTTCGGCATCGCGCACTTTCGCGCTACGGGCGTAGCCAGGAATGCGCAGGTCATTGAACTGACGGCTGTTGGCATCCAGGTGCAGGGCGAAGGTGCCATCGCCGGCTTCTAGCTTGCCGGCGCTGCTGCGGGTGGTGTCGGCGCCGCCGTATCGCAGTTCACCGGCGCCGTGAATGCCCTCGATGGGGGCGTCCGGGATGCGGTTGTCAAAGGTGTTGACCACGCCGCCAATGGCGTTGCCGCCGTACAGCAGTGCGGCTGGGCCGCGCACGATTTCGACACGATCGACGGTCACCGGGTCCAGCGGCACGGCATGGTCGTAGGACAGCGAGGAGGCATCCAGGGCGCCTACGCCGTTGCGCAGGATGCGAATGCGATCGCCATCCAGGCCACGAATGACCGGGCGGCTGGCGCCAGGGCCGAACCAGGTCGAGGCGACACCGGGCTGCTTGTTCAGGGTTTCACCGAGGCTGCCGTGCTGCTGTTGCAGCAGGTTGTCGCCTTCGAGCACGGTGCTGGGCGCGGCCAGTTGGCGGTTGCCCAGCGGGTTGGCCGTGATCACCTGGGGTTCAAGTTCCACCGCGTGGCTGGGCGAAGCGGCCAGCCAGAGCGCGACGGCAAGGGGGGAAAGGCGAAGCGGTGCAGACAACATGAGAGTGGGACGTTCCTTGGCAGATGCTCATATAATGTTACAACATAACATAACTATTTCAGCATAGAGGTTTCTTCCCTGGCCAGCGTTTTTCTGCGGCCTCGCCGGATCCCACCCGCCACTACACTCGTGTAAGGTGCGCATCTTTCCCACGGAGTACAGCATGAGCACGGCCCAACACAACGCGCTGCACGGCAAGACCCTCGAACAGATCCTTACCGAGCTGGTGGTGCATTACCAATGGCAGGGCTTGGCCGAACGCATTGACGTGCGTTGCTTCAAGAGCAACCCGACGATCAAGTCGAGCCTGACCTTCTTGCGTAAAACCCCTTGGGCGCGGGAAAAGGTCGAGCAGTTGTACGTGAAGCTGCAGCGTCAGGCCTGAACGTGCTGCGGCGACCTTGGCTGACCGGCATGGCGGTGCTGGGCTGGTTCGGCCTGACCGTGCAGGTGTACCTGGTACTGCTGGCGCGTTGGCAGGAGCAGGCCAGCCTGATCGGCGGCCTGATCAACGTGTTTGGCTATTTCACGGTGTTGACCAACACCTTGGTGGCCACGGTGCTCAGTTATGCGGCGTTTGGCCGCGAAGGCCGGGCCAGGCATTTTTTTCTGTCGCCGTCGGTGAGTTCCGCGGTGGCCGCGAGCATTGTGCTGGTAGCGCTGGCCTACAGCGTGTTGCTGCGCCACTTGTGGCAGCCAGAGGGCTGGCAATGGCTGGCCGACGAGTTGCTGCACGATGTGATGCCGGCGCTGTATGCCTTGTACTGGTGGTGTGAGGTGCCCAAGGGCCATTTGCGTCTGCGGCACCTGGCGCTGTGGGCACTCTACCCGGCCGTATACTTTGGCTACGCCTTGTGGCGGGGTAGCGAGATTGGCCTGTACGCCTACCCGTTCATCGATGTGGCGAGGCTGGGGTACGGGCAAGTGCTGCTCAATGCCCTGGGCGTGCTGGCGGGGTTCTGGGGGATCGGGCTGGTGTTGCTGGGGCTGGATCGTTGGCGTGGGGCGCAAAAGTTTGTTTAGCCTGTGCCGGCCTCTTCGCGGGCAAGCCCGCTCCTACAGGAATACCACCGTCTCCAAGGCTGGTGATGTACCTGTGGGAGCGGGCTTGCCCGCGAAGAGGCGTAACAGGCTGAAGCCGATTATTCGTCGTCCCCAGCCCCGTCGGCCCGCCAGTAAGCCGCGGCTTTCAAAGCATCCTCGGGCACGCCTTTTTCCAGCAGCAGCGCCTTGGCCTGGCGGGTCAGGGTTTTTTCCAGCGCTACCCAGGCGTACAACCGGCCTTGCGGCAAGGTCAGGTTCTGCACCAATGCCAGCAGGTCTTCCTCGTGGCGGCGTACCCAGATCACCTCGACCTGCGCCTTGCTCGGCAGCGGCTGGCGCTCCTGCTCATCCTCGATCTGGATCACCGCCAGCACCTGGCGGCCAGCGGGCAGCTCCTCAAGCCGCCTGCCGATTGCCGGGATGGCCGTTTCATCGCCGATCAGCAAGTAGCTGTCGAACACATCCGGCACCACCAGTGAAGCGCGTGGCCCGGCGATATTCAGGGTTTGCCCGACCGCGGCCTGCGCCGCCCACGTGGAGGCAGGGCCGTCGCCATGCAGGACGAAGTCGATGTCCAACTCGTTGGCCACCAGGTCTATGCGCCGTGGCGTGTATTCACGCATGGTGGGCCGTACGCCACTGTCCTTGCCCAGCTTGCGGGCCTCAATGGCCTGTTGCTGCTCAGGGGTTTCGCCGAACAGCAGCTTGATGTGGTCGTCGCTGCCCAAGCTGGTGAAGCCTTGCAGTTCGGCACCGCCGAGGGTGATGCGGCGCATGCGCGGCGTCAGCTCGGTGACCCGCAGCACCTGCAGGCGGCGCTGGCGAATCTCGTGGTTGACGCGGTGAATGCTGTTAGTCATGGGGCGTCTCCGTAGCAGCGTCGGCCGGCCCGGAAGCGATGGCCGTGGCGGTGTGGTTGAGCAGGTCGCGAACCCTATCGATTTCTTCAGGTGTCCAGCGGCCGCTGTGCATGTGCAGCGCATGGCGCAGGTTGCCCACCGCTTCGTGAATTTCAGGCGGGCGGTCGTGGCCGCGCAAGGCGCGCTTGCTGACTTCGATGCGCATGCGCACGCCGTCCAGCGCCACCGCCTGGTCCGCCAGTGCACGGCGGCCGGCCTCGGTGATGGCGTACAGGCGCTTGCTGCCCTGCACCTGGCCGCTGATCAGCTCGGCTTCTTCAAGAAAATTCAGCGTGGGGTAGATCACCCCGGGGCTCGGGCTGTAACTGCCTTCGAACAGGTTCTCGATCTGGCGGATCAGGTCGTAGCCATGGCCGGGCTGGTTTGCGAGCAGGTCGAGCATCAGCAACTTGAGGTCACCGGGGGCAAATACGCGGGGGCCGCGTTCGCCGCGCCCGGGGCGCCGTTCGAAGGGGTCATGGGGGGTATGTTCACGCATGGGAATAGGGGGCTCCTTCTTTGCGATATATCGTAAGATATTACTCAAGATATATCTAAAGACAAGCCCTCAATTGCTGATGATCCTCATCTAATGGTTCGATTCGTCCGCTTTCGTGGTCGAGTTGGCGGCCACTTCCGGCGGCTTGCACGCGTTCGGATTGCCCGGCTGCAGGTATGGCATGAGGATCGGTGCCATGCCCTTGAGTACCTGCACCGGCAGCGCCGAAGTGAACTTGAATGCCTCTGCCGAACGCCCTGGCACGAACGCGGTCAAGGTGCCGAAATGGTTTTCGCCCAGGAAGAACACGAAGGTGGCGGTACGGTTGAGCGACCGCGAGCCGATCAGCCGGCCGCCGGCGCCAAAGCTTTCGATGCGGTTGTCACCGGTACCGGTCTTGCCGCCCATCACCAGGGGCGTGCCGTCCTGCAGCTTGAAACTGCCGGAGATGCGCCGGGCGGTGCCGGCATCGACCACCTGCGACATGGCGCCTTTGAGGGCGCGTGCCACCTCGACCTGCAGAATCCGCACCCCCCGGTCCGGGTCGCTGATCAGTTTGGTCTCGTAGGGGGTGTTGGCGGCAAAATGCAGGGTGTCGATGCGCAGTGTAGGCAGGCGAATGCCATCGTTCTGGATGATCCCGACCAGCTCCGAGAGGGCGGCAGGGCGGTCGCCCGAGCTGCCGATGGCGGTCGCCAGTGACGGCACCAGGTGGTCGAACGGGTAGCCTACGCGCTTCCAGCGCTGGTGGATGTCGAGGAACGCTTCGATTTCCACCATGGTGCGGATGCGGCTGTCGCGAGCGCCCTGGTGGCGGCTCTTGAACAGCCAGCCGTAGACCTCCTGGCGCTCGAAGCGGCTGGCGTTGACCATCTCGCTCAAGGTCGAACTGGGGTTCTTCAGCAGGTAGCCGAGCAGCCACAGGTCCAAGGGGTGGACCTTGGCAATGTAACCCTGGTCGGGCAGGTCGTACTTGCCCGGGCCATAGGCTTCGTACATCTCGGCCAGGCGGCCATCGCTGAGTTTGCCCAGGGCGCTCTTGTCACCCTTGAGGTAGGCGCGGACAAAGGCATTGAACGTTTGCTGGCCCGCTTCGGGGAACAGGTAGCGGTGCACGGCGGCCAACCGTTGCGGGGTCACGCGCATGCTGTCGAGGAAGGTATCCAGGCGCTGTTGCGAGGTCTTGCGCTGGTATTTCTTCCAGAAGCGCATCAGGTAGTTGGTGCCTTCCTTGTCGGCAAAGCGCGCCAGGTATTCCTGGCGACGCGGGTCGGCGTCATCCTTGAGCAGCGGTACGCGGTTGTAGGGCTGCTGGTAGGTCACATAGCGCACCAGGTCGCGCATCAGGCGGATGAAGGGCAAGTTGATCGACTCGCGCAGGGCATCCTTGAGCGTGGGGTTGCGGCTGTTGTCTTCCTTGCGGAAGTTGTTGAACACATGCATGCCGCCGCCGGTGAAAAACGCCTCGCCGGTGCTGGCCGAGTACTTGCGCTCCAGGGCGGCGTCGAGCATGGCATCCAGGCTCTGGTTCTTGCTGTTCTGCGCCAGCCAATCCAGTGACCATTGGGTGATGCGGTCAAGCTCGGCGACGTCGACCTTTTTCAGCTCGGCGACAGGCTTGCCGGCATACTTGTCGTGCAGTTCGGCAATGATCTCCAGGTAGGTCGTCAGTACCCGCAACTTCGCCGTGGAGCCCAGCTCCAGCTTGCTGCCTTCGTTGATGTCGAATGGCTGGTCGGTACTGTCGGTCTGCACCCTGACCCGCGAGCCATCGGCGGTGCGTTCGAACAGGGTGAAGCTGTAGCTCACCTGGTCGGTGGTCTTGGCGGTGAGCAGGCGCTCGCCGATCAGGCCGATCTGCGCAGCGAAAGCCGGGTCGGCAAGGTTTTTCAGGTATTGGCTGACCTGCAATTGCAGGTCAGCCTGCAGGGTGCTGGTAGCCGATACATCGAGGCGGTCGAGGTCGTACAGCGGGCGGTTGAGCATGGCCGCCAGGCGGTTGCGCGCCAGGCTGATACCCTTGTTGGTGACGATGGGCACGATGGTCGGTTGCGCCACCCAGTCGCGGTACACCGCCTTGCTGGCCAGCGCTGCCTCGGCCAGTGGCTGTTCGATGACCTTGTTGGCGGCCAGCACGCGGATGTGCGAGTCGGTCAGCTCGGCCAGTTCCACCCGGCCTTTGGACAAGTAATGCGAGGGCCGCCGCTGGGCGATCATCAGCGACAGCACCTGGCGCAGGGCCAGGCCACGCGCCGCCATGCTTTGCGGGTCAGTGGCGGTGGACGTCAGCGCCTGGTTGACCTGGTCGAAATCGGCGCCGTACCACACCCGCAGCCCCTCGGCCATGCCGTGCACCTCGCCGTGCCCAGGCACGGCCGACAGTGGCACGCTATTGAGGTAGTCACGCACGATGCGCTGGCGGGCCTCGGTGGTGTCGGGGCCGCCCTGGTACGCGCGCACGCTGGCCGAAATCATCTGGCGGATCTTCTCGGCCCCCGACACGGTCAGGCCATCTGGGGAGTGGCGATACTTTTCCAGTTGCGTGGCCAGGGTGCTGCCACCCGCCGACTGGCCGGGCAGCGCCAGGTACTTGGCCACCTGGCTATAGGCGGCCTTGGCGAAGCGCGGCCAGTCCACGGCCGGGTTGTTGCGCGGGTCGTGGGTGTCAAGCAGGTCGCGGTTCTCGATGAACAGCAGGCTATTGACCATCACGGGCGGGATGGCAGCGAAGTCAGGGTACAGGTGCTGCGGGTAGTTGTACTGGTAGAGCATGTCGCCACGGCAGTCGGTGATCGACAGGCCCGCCTGGATCTTCTCGATATAGGGCACGAACAGCCCATGCTCGACGTAGTTCATCAACGCCGGGGAAAACCTGACCTGTTCGCTGATCAGGTAGTCACGCTTGAGCAGGCGCGGCAGAAATTCACCCAGGGCACTGTAGCCCAGGCGTTTGTCGAACGGCCCGTCACCGGGGTAGACGATGGCGTCGCTGGGGCCGGGCTGCAGCGAGTAGGTGAGGGTGCTGGCGAGCTTGCTGAATTCCCGCGACTGCAACTCGGACGTGCGAAATTCGTCGTAGGCGGCGAAGCCGACAGCCACCAGCGCCACCAGCACGATGAGGATGATCAGCCGCCACCATAGCCGACGCTGCCGGGGGGTCTTGCGTTGTGGCGTCTCGGCCGGCGGTGTCTCGGGTGCTTCCGTCCTGCTTGGTTCCGATTGCCACAGTGCGCCCATAGTCTTCAATCCGGCCAGGTATTTTCGTCTTGCTTGCCTGAAGCTTAGACGGTGAGCGGGTATGCGGAAACATTTGTCGGCGCTGATCAAGGTACCGGGGGCTCCGGAGAACTCGCTGATTATTCATGGATATACAGCGAAAACCCCTTCAGCGGTCTTCCTATACTGCTCGCCCCTTCGCCCTGCCGGGTTGCGCTGACCCGGCCCGCAGGCCGGCCCAAAAGGCCAGCTTGGCAAGCCAAGGCCACGCCTATCGGCGTGGCGGGTGCTGCACGAAGGCAAATCCAATAACAAAATGAGGTTGAATCGCTATGCCAGTCGGCAACCACCCTGCCCATGGCCAGCCCACCCAAGGCGGCCCGCTCAAGCGTGAACTGGGCGAACGGCATATCCGTCTGATGGCGCTGGGCGCCTGTATCGGTGTCGGTCTTTTCCTAGGCTCGGCCAAGGCCATCGAAATGGCCGGCCCGGCCATCATGCTGTCCTACATCATCGGTGGCCTGGCCATTCTGGTGATCATGCGCGCCCTTGGTGAAATGGCCGTGCACAACCCTGTCGCCGGCTCGTTCAGCCGCTATGCGCAGGACTACCTCGGCCCGCTGGCGGGCTTTCTTACTGGCTGGAACTACTGGTTCCTGTGGCTGGTGACCTGTGTTGCGGAAATTACCGCGGTAGCCATCTACATGGGAATCTGGTTCCCCGACGTGCCCCGCTGGATCTGGGCCCTGGCGGCGCTGGGCAGCATGGGGGCGGTCAACCTGGTAGCGGTCAAGGCCTTCGGCGAATTCGAGTTCTGGTTCGCCCTGATCAAGATCGTCACCATCATCGCCATGGTGCTGGGCGGCGTCGGCATCATTGCCTTCGGCCTGGGCAATGACGGTGTGGCAGTGGGCATCGCCAACCTGTGGAGCAACGGCGGCTTCATGCCCAATGGCGTGACCGGCGTGCTGATGTCGCTGCAGATGGTGATGTTCGCCTACCTGGGCGTGGAAATGATCGGTTTGACTGCCGGTGAAGCCCGTAACCCGCAAAGGACCATTCCGCAGGCCATCGGCTCGGTGTTCTGGCGCATCCTGCTGTTCTATGTCGGTGCGTTGTTCGTGATTCTGTCGATCTACCCGTGGAACGAAATTGGCAGCCAGGGCAGCCCGTTCGTCATGACCTTCGAGCGCCTGGGCATCAAGACCGCCGCGGGCATCATCAACTTCGTGGTCATCACTGCGGCGCTGTCCTCATGCAATGGCGGCATCTTCAGCACCGGGCGCATGCTCTATAGCCTGGCGCAGAACGGCCAGGCCCCGGCGGCCTTCGCCCGTACCTCGAACAACGGGGTACCGCGCAATGCGCTGCTGCTGTCCATCGGCGCGCTGCTGCTGGGTGTGCTGGCCAACTACCTGGTGCCGGAGAAGGTCTTCGTCTGGGTGACGTCGATTGCCACCTTTGGCGCGATCTGGACCTGGGTGATGATCCTGCTGGCGCAGTTGAAATTCCGTGCCGGCCTTACCCCTGTCGAGCGCCAGGGGCTGAAGTACCGCATGTGGTTGTGGCCGCTGAGCTCTTACCTGGCATTGGCGTTCCTGGTGCTGGTGGTGGGCCTGATGGCGTACTTCGAGGACACCCGGGTGGCGCTGTACATCGGCCCGGCATTTCTGGTGCTGCTGACCGTGCTGTACCACGTGTTCCGGTTGGCACCCAAAAACGTGCAGGGTACGGCCAGTACCGCTTCCTGACCTGAGTTGGCCGGGGCCGCGCTGCGGCCCATCGCCGGCAAGCCAGCTCCCACAGGGATCGCCTTAGGGCTGACAGGTGTTTGCCACAAGGTATGGCAGCGCCTGTTAGAGCGAGCGCCGCCCGCGCGGCGCATCGCGAGCTGCGCTCGCTCCTAGTATGTTGTGACTGGCC